>CAIMMA010000532.1 GCA_903842475.1 uncultured bacterium | reverse complement strand
TTCTTTACCTATCCGCAGGAGCTGGTTACCCCGGACCGTCAGCATCTCCGGGCCGTGATGTCGCCGTTTCTACGCGAGATCAGCCCCGGCCTGTACCACAAAACCGATCGGGCTGGAGCCGTCACCACCCCTTATACCAGCCAATATCGACAGGAGCCCCAAAGTACCGCGCCCGCTCCCAGAATAGAATCAGCCCGGGTGGCCTACCGGGAAGGCATGCAGGTGAGCCATTCCTTTTTCGGTATCGGCAAGATCACCTCGATTCCCGGTCCTCGGCGGGTTGAAATTCTCTTTGACCGGCACGGCAGCAAGATTCTTCACCTCGACTACGCCAAGCTGGAGATTCTGGGATGAACCTGTCTCGTGTCCGCCTCTTTTTACTGCTTTGCCATAACAGAGCGAACACATCTCGCCGGAACCGATGAACTACCCGGAAGCCGAAACCTATCTCGATCAGCTCCAGTTTTTCAAAATCAAACTAGGGTTGGATACCACCAGAAAACTGCTGGCCGAACTTGGCGATCCCCACGAGCAGCTCAACATCATCCATCTCGCCGGCACCAACGGCAAGGGCTCGGTGGGAGCCACTGCGCTTGCCATTCTCACGGCCGCTGGCTATCGCACCGGATTTTATTCTTCCCCCCATCTCAGTTCGGTACGCGAACGGTTCCGGATAGGCGCGAGTTACATCAGCAAAGACGATTTCTCCCAATTGGTCAGCCGGTTGCAAACCCTGGTCGCGGATCGCCAGGCGCCCACCTATTTCGAGTTTACCACCCTCCTGGCGCTGTGCTGGTTTCAACAGGAAAAAGTCGATGTGGTCATCCTTGAGACCGGCATGGGCGGACGGCTCGATGCCACCAATGTGGTCACGCCCCTGGTCGCGGTGATCACCGATATCAGCCGGGATCATGAGCAGTATCTCGGCACAAGCCTGGCCGCCATCGCCGGTGAGAAGGCGGGGATCATCAAGCCAGGGGTGCCGGTGATTTTCTCTGGGCGGGCACAGGAGACCGTGCCGGTGATCGCACAGCGCTGCCGCGAGCTGCAAAGCCCGCTTTTCCTCTATGATCACCATTTTTTCGGCTCTCCTCGGGGGAATCAAACCTTTGATTATGCCCCGATCACCGGTATGCGCCGCAACGCCCTGCCCCTGGCATTGGCCGGAGAACATCAGGTGGTCAACGCCAGCCTGGCCCTGGCGGCCCTGGAACTGATCGCCGATCGATTTCCGGTGCCACCGCCGGCTTTAGTCGACGGCCTGCAACAGGTCAACTGGCCAGGACGCCTGGAATTACTCGCCCTGCAAGCCCCGGGAAAAACGCTGCGCGTCCTGCTCGACGGAGCCCATAACGAAGCCGGAGTTATGGCCCTGCGGCAGGCTCTGATCCAGGGCTATCCCCGTCGTCGGCTGTTCCTGATCTGGGGAAACATGGTTGACAAGCAAATCCGGAACGGTCTGCTTGAGCTGATGAAACTGGCTGACACCGTTATTTTCACCCGGGCCGAATCGTTGCGTTCCGCTGCCCCGGCCGCGATCCAGGCACAGATTCCGGAGCAGGCCCGCGCTGAAACGCATTGCGCCGAGACCGTGGAACAAGCCTTGGACATGGCCGCAACCAGGGCCCATCCCGATGATCTGATCTGCGTCGCCGGCAGTCTCTATCTGGTCGGCCGGATGCGACAATTGCTACGGGGAGATCTGGCGGTATGACCAACGATTATTATTCCATCGACAGCATTGATGAGGCCCTGATCCGGGCCGAACGCCACAAGGCCCGTGAATTACGGCGCAGCCGCTGGTGGCAGCAGAAAACCTCCACCGGGACCTGCTGGTATTGCGGACAAAAGGTGGGTTTCAAAAACCTGACCATGGACCATGTCATCCCTCTTGCACGCGGCGGCCGGAGCACCAAGGATAATCTGGTTCCCTGTTGCAAGGAATGCAACAATAAAAAGAAGGGCTCCCTGCCGGTGGAATGGGACGAATACATGGACAGCTTAACCCGGCAACCGGGGTAAAGCTATTATCGATTTTTTCACTGACCTCACCCCTTAGGGTTGACTCGCAGGCAGGTTTACTGCCGACCGAAACTTTTTTTTGGGGGCAGATTGCCAGTGAAGTCAGGGCCTGCATGCCAGCTGAAACTATTAGCTAACTCATTGTTCAGTCTATCCGTAGATGTCATGAAAAAATTTCCCGACCGCGGTGCAAACGTCTCGTTGCTTTGAGTGGGAAAATTTTTACATAGTCGGCATTGTTCCAGTCGCAAACAGAACAAATGAACAGGGAGGTGTTCCCGGGTTCGTTCTCGGCACTTGTTTCTTTAGAAAAAAGGTCATTCCCGCAGTTAGGGCAAATCTCAGCACGAATACATTCGAGCGCATATTCATCCCATCCTTCTCTCCCAGGGGTAAACCAGTTCAGTCTTTTTCTCAAAATTGTTTTCATTTGGGTTTCCTCATGCAGGTCTTTCTTGTTACGATATTTTCATTCTGATTGTTGCATATTTTTGCCAATATCCAAGGAGGAATCAATGTGTAATTTTTGGATATTTTACAGGTAGGCGATTTATATTCAACGTACCTTTCCGTGCCCTGGTCATATTGGATCGCCAG
>CAIMMA010000531.1 GCA_903842475.1 uncultured bacterium | reverse complement strand
CGCGGTTGATTTTTTCTATTTCCACGGAAAGGCTGTTAACCCGGCTATGAATCTGGGAGAGCATGGAAAACAGTTCGGTCCCCATGTTTTCAAGGATGGCCAGAATATCGTTCAGCGCCGCCTTCATTTCGATGAGTTTCACGGTGAGATGCTCTTCGCCGCTTCGTGCTTCATCGAAAAGGTGCCCGGTGGTGGCGTCGATATCCGTCAAAATCGAGGTGATGGATTCGGTACGCTGCACATCCCCATGGGACAGGTGCCCGATTTCTTCGGCCAGCACACACATCGAGGCCCCTTCCGGGCCCGTGCTTGCCGCTTTGATTCTGGCATTCAGCGCTATCTGATTAATGTCATGCCCGATGGTTTCAATATCAGCAACAAAACCGGTAATTTCTCTGACCGTATCGATGACCTCGTTCATGATAACGGCCAAATCGGCATTGGTCCCTGCACAGGTGGTCAGCAACTCGGTGATCGATGTCATGTGATGGCTGACATCATCAATGAAAGATCCGCCTGAACTATTGCTCATGCCGGTAAGGGAATAAATATCCCGGGCCATCTGCTTCTGCTGCCCGCTGATATCAGACAGATTACTGACAATCGAGGCCACGGCTGCATAGAGTTCCGCCGAGGCAAACTGCAATTGCGCCTCCTGGAGTTCGCAGACATCTCCAGCCTTACTGATCACTTCCTCGGCATTGCGACCTTCCGGCGCCGCGGTATTGAGATTGCAATCAAAGATTGATGGCAGCAAGCCTTCCAGGGCCTCAATAACATGCTCGACCTGTTGGCGGAAAATATCGTGAAACTGCATCGACTGGACAATCTGGCTGATATGATTTGCATTTTCACTTGAAGCCGAGGATATGCTGGTCCCCAGCATGGAAAATTTCTGATTGACCGAGTCGAGTCCGGAAATACTGGTAACCGTATTGGCAATGGTTGACAACACCATGCCCTTCTGGGTTGTGAGTGCCGTATTAGCCTCTTTGATGTTTTTTGAAATTATGGAAGACAAGAGCAATCCATGCTCACTTATTATATTTGATTTCTCTTTAATCTGCTGAGTCAGCTTGTTGATATCGATGGCAAGATTAATAAATTCACTCCCGCTTTCCCCTATATGAGCGCTCTCTATCTTGATCAAAACTTCGAGAATATAGAGATTCTTGCTCATCCTCTTAAAGCCTTCCAAGGGTGCGCCAATCTTCTTCAGAAGACTGCCCACCGAATCGAAGGATGTACAATAGCTGGAGTTCTGTACTTGGGTTTGATCGAGGTACGCCTCCATCTCGCGGAGAATCTGACGCAGTTGTTCGATCAAATTTTGCACACGCTCACCGGAAGCCGCCTCGACAAAATTTTGGGCGTCCTGGGAAAGAGCGGCTGAACGCTGATAGACGCCCTGCATCTCATTGCCGATATGCAGAAATTCGCGCTCGGTGGCGCCAGCCAAACGGCGGAGCGTCTCCAGAGAGGAGGAGAGAATCGATGACCAGGCCTCAAAAGGAAAGGAAGGGGGCGGGATGCTTCTGCTGCTGCCGCTTGATGGCAGACGCTCATTCGGCCGGATGTCTGCTGGCGGGAAACACTCGCCTGGCCTCCGGTCGACCGCGGCGTGAGCTGGCGCGACAGGGCTTTGCGAGTGTACGTTCGCCCCATTACCCATGATTGAACGAATCAGTTCCATAAGACTCCTTGTCCCTATGAACGTCGTTTTCATCGATCGTGCGAGTTTTGGAGAATAAGCTGTTCGATTCTTTCGATTTCAGCGATCAGTTGATCACGACTGAACGGTTTTTCGACAAAGCCGGCACAGCCGTTTTTGAGCGCTTCGATGACCAGCGTGGTGTCGGCATAAGCGGTCATCATCAAAACCGGCAAAGTTGCATGCACCTGCCGAATGCCCATCAGCAGATCGAGGCCGTTGGTTATAGGCATCAGGTAATCCGTGATCACCAGATCGATGCCGTGATCTTCCTGGGAGAGAAGATCCAGGGCATTCCGGGCGTTGTAGACGCCAACAACAGCGTATCCTTTGCTTACCAATCCAATCTTGATCGATTCGACCATCATGGCTTCATCGTCAACAACAAGTATTTTCATCTCTGACTCCTTTAGAAAGGCAAGACGCATACGCAGATAGATCGGAACCCCATCCGAACGTCATCGGGAACACTGTTTTTCCGCGATCCTCCTGGTACGCAAGACCAACGGAATGCCAATTTGGAAACTGACCCTCTTCCCGAGTCGTTCTCCGGCAAGCATGATGCCGCTCACCTTAATTATAGCAAAGGTCGTGCCACCTGAGGCAAGCAGGAATGATCAGCAGGTAACGCTCTGATAAACAAGAGATTATACAAAAAAGACAGGGGAAAGCGGGACGTTGAACGAGGTGGAGCAGAGGAGAGGGACTGTTCCATTTTGGACTAGCAGTGACCGGAACCCCGGCAAATGCGACGATCCGGGACAGCGTGCCATTTTGGACCAGTGGTTCCTTTATGGCATACTCAGACTATCCCATACGACTGCAGTTTGCGCCGAAGGGTATTTAAGCCGATTTCCAGCAAGCGCGCAGTTTGCAATTTGTTTTCGCCGGTATAGCGGTACGCCTTGAGAATATGGTTTTTTTCCACATCAGCCAGCGGGGCGACGGACTCGGGGGACAACGACGGCGCGGCGCGATGTTTTTTTGATATCGCGGTGGTTACATAGG
>CAIMMA010000530.1 GCA_903842475.1 uncultured bacterium | reverse complement strand
TCCAAAGCGGCCATGGCTGCATGACAGTGTTTTTGCCCCAACAAATAGGTAGGGAGAGCATTCTATGAAAGTATCCGGCATCAGCATCAAATGGAAAATACTCCTGCTGGTTCTGCTCGGTCCTCTTGTGATCGCTGTTTTTCTTTCCTGGCACCGAATTAACGATATCCGTTCCGGAGCTGAAAAAGCCATTATCTCAAAAAGCGCCGGCATTGTAATGATGGCCGAGGCGACCCGCGATCAGATGGCAAAAAAACTGCAGAGTGGAGTCTTGAAACCTTTTGACCAGTTGAACGCCTCCAATATCCTGGAGGCAGTACCAGTTGTTACTGCTATGCAGGTCGCTACAGCCAAGGCTAAGGAATCCGGCTACACCTTTCGGACCCCAAAAATCATGCCGAGAAATCCAGCCAACACTCCGACCGATCTAGAAAAAGATGTTTTAATGGAATTGACGAGTAAGAATCTGACTGAAAAAATCATCATTGAAAAAGATCAGATACGCTATTTCAAACCCGTTCGGCTCACCGCCGAATGCCTCTACTGCCACGGTGATCCGGTCGGGAGCAAGGATGTCACCGGCGGAACCAAGGAGGGCTGGCGCGAAGGAGAAATTCACGGCGCCTTTGAAATCATCAGCTCACTGGAAGAAACAAATAATGCCATCGCCACGGCCCGTTGGCATGTTGTGTTGTCGGTTACAGGTACCCTCTCCCTTATTACCCTTATTTGCATCTATCTGATTCAGTCCGGTATCGTCAAACCGCTACAAGAGGTCAACAGCTTCATTGACAAAATTGCCGGCGGTGACCTGAGAGGCAAACTTGAAGCCCGAAGCAATGATGAAATCGGCAATATGGTCACCCAATTAAGCAATATGACCGGAAAACTCAACGGTATGGTCAAGGAGATAACCGGTGCCGGCGATACCCTGTTCACTTCGTCCGGCAAGCTCGGCATTTCGGCCGATGAATTTTCTGCAGTGGCCGGTGACACCGCATCAAGGACCATTTCGGTGGCTGCAGCTGCCGAGGAAATGAGTGCCAACATGTCAACAGTCGCCGCGGCGACCGAGCAAGCCGCAACGAACATTGCCCTGGTCTCAACAGCAACTGAAGAGATGACCTCAACCATCAGCGGCATTGTGAAATCGACGGAAAAAGCGCAAGAAATAACAAAGATGGCCGTCCAAGAAGCGAGCTCTGCATCCGAGAAAGTCGATGAACTGGGTCGCGCCGCCATAGAAATCGGCAAGGTAACTGAAGCGATCACCGAAATTTCTGAACAAACCAACCTGCTGGCGCTCAATGCAACCATTGAAGCGGCGCGGGCCGGAGAGGCTGGAAAAGGGTTTGCCGTTGTGGCTAACGAAATCAAGGAGCTAGCCAAACAAACGGCCAGTGCGACAGGGGAAATCAAAAAACGAATTGATTCCATCCAGGATTCCACCGAGGCAACGGTGAAACAGATCCAGCAGATCACCCAGGTAATCGGTGAGGTCAATGCCATTGTCAGTTCGATTGTCACCGCCGTCGATGAACAGTCGGCAACGACCAATGAAATAGCGGAGAATATCAGTCAGGCATCCATCGGCATCCAAGAGGTTACTGTCAATGTTGCCCAGGTTTCCACGGTTTCAAATTCCGTAGCCCAGGAAATAGCCGAGGTCAGTCAATCCGCCGATTCGATCTCGCATGGAAGCATCACAATGAAAACAAATGTTGTCGAACTCACCAAGATGGCCGAACAACTAAAAGACCTGGTGCAGCATTTCAAGGTCTGAAATAACGAACAGGAACTGCAATTCCGGACAATTCGCATAAAGCAAGCGGGAGAACCATATGTCTGAACCGTGCCAACTCACAAAAAACATCATTGAACTG
>CAIMMA010000529.1 GCA_903842475.1 uncultured bacterium | reverse complement strand
GCCACCGGCCAGTGGCATCCAACTTCTCAGGGATTCTATCTCCCGGTCCGCGGCCTGTCCACGTTGGTGCGGGCCAAGTTCCGCGATCGCATGGCCAAGGCCGGAGTGCTGGAGCAGATTCCGGCCCAAGTTTGGGACAAAGGCTGGAATGTCAACTGCCAGGCAGTCGGCTCACCCGAGGCCAGCATCAAGTATTTGACACCTTACGTGTTCCGGGTTGCCATTGCCAATAGCCGTATCGTCAATGTCGAAAACGGCCGGGTCTTCTTCCGTTGGCGTCACCAACAAAGTAACCGTCTCCGCGTCATCGACCTTGACGCCCTGGAGTTTCTCCGCCGCTTCCTTCAGCACGTCCTGCCTGCAGGGTTCATGAAGGTGCGATACTACGGCTGCATGAACCCCAACTTCAGGATGTCACGCCGCGAACTGCAGTGCCGGGTGGCAATGGCTTTTGGTTTTGCCACGCCAGCACCGGTGGCCGAACAACCGCCCTCGATACCTCCGGTCATCTGTGAGCAATGCGGCTCGACCATGGTCTGGCATTGCTCGATCCTACCGTACCGTGGCAGGGTAATGGCTTTCCGGTCAACAGGATAGGGCGAAAAAGTAGGCTGAAAACACGATAATCCCAAGGTCTTACCGACGCTTGTCAGGGGGCCAGCAGGATCACTGCGCCTGCTCTCCTGATTTCCTCGATCCAAGGCTAAGCAACCGTGGAACAATCGGTCTCCATGGGCAGAATGACAACGCCTGGATATTTGCCGATACGTTTAAAAATTGGACTCCCACCCGAACACAGCTACCCCCGCGCCCCAGAGAGCCTACCAGGCCAAAGCAATCCCCAATATATCAAAGATCGTGCCCGAATCAGGCCGGGCTTCTTGAACAGAGGATTGAAACGACCCCGCAAAGTCTTTCCTGCAAGAGAGGTCTGCGGTGGATGGGGTCGTCTCAATCCTTGTTGGTTGTGCACGTAGTACTAAAAATGCTTCGCTAAATCTGGCGAGCATGAAAGTTGCGCCAATGCAGACCACCCACCAATATGAAGCATTGAGGCGGTGTAAATTTTCTCGACAAATTGGATTCGTACGTTTTTCTATCTGATGAGATAAAGGTTCATGCAAACCCAAAATAAGTAGTATGACGGCTGCGACACCTGGAATAACAGCAACCCAAAACACGGCTCGAAAATTATTGGACCACAGCAACATCAAGCCGACGGCCAGCAGCGGACCAAGAAAAGCTCCCACGGTATCGAGAGACTGCCGCAGACCAAAGGCAGCCCCACGTAATTGCGGCGGCACGATATCGGCCACCAGAGCATCGCGTGGTGCGCCACGGATGCCTTTTCCAACCCGATCAAACAGTCGGGCAGTCAGCACGACACCGACAGTCGGCGCGATGGCAAAAACAGGCTTGGTTAGAGCGCCCAAAGCGTAACCAAACACCGCTATCCCCTTGCGCTTACCCCAATAGTCACTCAGCGAACCAGAGAATATTTTGACGATTAGTGCGGTGGACTCGGCTAGCCCTTCAATCAAACCGACTGCGAAGGCACTTGCTCCTAGAGTCGTGACCATGAACATTGGCAAAAGGCTATGAACCATCTCTGAAGAGATGTCCATCAACATACTGACAACGCCGAGCACCCACACTCCAGATGGAATCTGATTCAAGGCGGCGACGCCTTTTCCTTTGGTCATTATAACTTTTATTTATCAAGTATTAACGTACAGTTTCAGTTTTGCGAGATTACATGGGACAAAATAATTTTGTCCCATGTTCAGAACAGAAAGGATTGCCAATTTGAAAAGCAGGAGCTTTGGTCAAAATATTTCAGAAATATGGACTTTGAAAACCAGAGATTCAGTAGTAGTGCTAAGTTTGGGCGGGTCCATGATTGGTGGAGGTTCGATCTGGCACCTTCAAGGTCTCGATGTCAATTTGCAATCGCAGTCTTGAAGAATAGGGCCATAGGACTATTGCAGGAATCGTTATTTAAGCCGTAACAAGCGAGCTTAACCACGCTTTGCGTATCGCTTCCCGAAAGGACTAAACTGTTACTTGCATGGGATTTTATGAAAATATATCCGTCCCTTTTCCCTCGTCCCCTTTTCCTTTGGATTTTCACCCGACGAAAATTTGGCGTTTGCTGTCACTTGCACCATTCTGATGCCCTGTCTGATCGACATTCTGAAAGAGAATGTACCATAATGATCAGCACGTTAAATCTTTATTCGGAAATTGCTGCATTCTTCGCCCTGATTTTTTTCACTGGTTGGATGTTGTGGTATAGACATGATTTTTAATTGTTTTGCTGGTTTCCTTTCAGGCACTATTTATGTTTGCTCTACCTTGGGGGCGGTCCAGGCGCGGTCGACCTCGTCGAGGTGAATTTCCCGGTCTTTCTGCATCAAAACACTGAGGTCGGCGTTGTGTTGCCGGTACATGGAGATGTAATTCGAACGATCCTGGCGGTTGATCCTGTAGAGCTCGGGGAGGGTCTCCTCGTCTTTCTGGTGGAAAAGTCGGGTGATACGATAGGCCTCGTAGGGGTCGTGGCCGAGCATCTCCAGGGCGTCGCGACCGAGTTCCATGGCACTGCCGAAGGTCTCACGGCGGATGGCGGTTACGCCCAGGTCCATGAACTCATAGGCGCTGGAGCGATCGGCGGCACTGACGGCGATGCGCAGGTGGGGGTAGTGCTTGGCCGCAAGGCGCACCAGATCCTGGGCCTTTTCCCGGTCGCCGATGGTGACGATGAGCAGCTTGGCCTCGGCCGCCCCCGCCGCTTCGAGCAGATCAAGGCGGCAGGCGTCACCATAGTAGACCTCGAAGCCGAAACGGCGGAGGATGTCGACATTGGCCGGATCGTGGTCGAGGATAATCGGCCGACAACCGACCGAGAGCAGCAGGCGGCCGACATCGGTGCCGAGTCGGCCGAAGCCGGCGAGGATGACCCGTGAAGGTGGCCGGGTGATATGGTCGGCGGGGGATTCCTCTTCGAACTTGACCATGCGAGGAGCTAGCAACTTTTCGTAGACGAGAAAGAGCAACGGGGCAAGAAACATCGACAGAGCCACCACCGACACCAGGGTCTCGACCAGCGCCGGCGGCAGCACCCCGTTGATCCGCGCGAATTGGAAGAGAACAAAAGCGAATTCGCCTCCTTGCGCCAGACCCATGGCGAACAGCCACTTGCCGTCGCCGGCCATCTTGAAAAATCGGGCGATAACCAGTAATACTAAAAGCTTGACGACAATGAGGGCGGCGGTAAGGCCGCCGATGACTGCCATCCGTTCGCTTATCAGGGAGAAGTTGATACTCGCCCCCACCGAGAGGAAGAAGACGCCGAGGAGCAGTCCCTTGAAGGGTTCGATATCGCTTTCCAGTTCGTGGCGGTACTCGCTGTCGGCGAGCACCACCCCAGCGAGAAAGGTCCCCAGGGCCGGAGACAGGCCGACGATGGTCATCAGCAGCGAGGCGCCGATAAGCAGGGCCAGGGCGGTGCCGACGAAGATCTCGCGCTGCCGGGTGGCGGCGATGATGCGAAAGAGCGGCCGACTGGCATATTTACCAATGAGGTAGATGGTGACCATAGCCAGCACGACGATGAGAAAACGCTGATAGGTGGGGAGCAGAGTGATGTCGAACCAGGCGCTGCCGCCTGCACCGGCGGCTTTGGCGGTCCCCACAGCCAACAGCGGCAGCACGGCGAGCATGGGAATAACCGCTATGTCCTGAAAGAGCAGCACCGAGAAGATCGAGCGGCCCGGCAGGGTGGCGAGTAGCCCCTTCTCCCGCAGGGTCTGGAGGACGATGGCGGTGGAGGACATGGCGGCGATCAGTCCCACCGCCGTTGCCTGGCGCCAGGGCAGGTCGAGGGCGATGGCGACCAAGGCCACCACCAGGACGGTGGCCAACACCTGGCTGCCGCCCATGCCGAGGATCGACACCCGCATCTGCCAGAGTAGCGAGGGCCGCAGTTCGAGCCCGACCAGAAAGAGCATCATCACCACCCCGAACTCGGTGATATGCATGACCTGTTCGACCTCGCCGATGAGTGACAGGCCGTAGGGGCCAATGATCATACCGGCCACCAGATAGCCGAGCACCGAGCCGAGTTTGAAACGCTGCGCCAATGGTACGGCAATGACCGAGGCGGCCAAGAAGATGAGGAGCTGGGCGAGAAATTGTTCCATGGGTCACTCCTCCCCGAGCAGGTTAGCGAGATCGTTGTTGAATAACTCCTGTTCGGCGACTCGCGCCAGGTCAAGCCGGTTGTTCTGAAGCGCCTCAAGGGTACGGCGAAAATCGCTGGCGTGCTGGCTTAGCGCCTCCTGTGACAGGCCGCGATGGACACCGAGCACCGCATAAGGCGGCAGCCAGCGCATGTGGCAGAGATTGGCAGTGGCACGCAGCGGCAGGGTCAGTTCGCGGATGGTATGGCGGTTGGAGCCGTCCGGGCTGTAGGCCAGGGCGTCACCGCCGGCAGTGAGCACCTGAAAGAAGATCTTGCCCTGCAGCGCTCTGCCGGTGTTTCCGTAGGCCCAGCCGTGCTCAAGCACCAGATCAAGCCACTCCTTGGCGATGGCCGGGGTCGAGTACCAGTAGAAGGGGTGCTGCAGGATAATGACGTCGTGGGCCAGGCACAGGGCTTGTTCGCGCTCAACATCGATGAGAAAGTCGGGATAGTTAGCGTAGAGATCGTGGACGGTTATGCCTGGCAGTCCCTCAACCGCCGCGCGCAGGGCACCATTGACCCTGGAGCGCCGCAATGTCGGGTGGGCGAAGAGGAGGAGGATCTTGCGCGGGGGAGTCATAGCGGATCTGCCGGTCGTAAGCAAAGCATAAGGGGGTTGGGTATCAGGGTGCGAGTCGTCACAGGGACTCAGTGATGGTGATAAGCAATCGCTTTCTTCGGGATTCCGAAAAAAAGCCCTTTCCAACGAAGATCCATCCCATCCTATGCGTCATAACTACCTTTTCCAGACAGCTTCCGCAATTATTTTCATACTGAAACCAACAATCTAGCTTTGGACCAAGATAGCCAAGACATTCTTAGTCAAAACCGGGCAAAACTCTCCAAAAGTGGTAACAGTATTTAGAATCGGACTTTTTCCATGCCTGCGCATCGATGAAATTCTCCTCCTATTCTTGCCAGCCATCATCGAAATGTTCGATAACTATTTCCGGACATTTCCTTGGAGGCGTTGGTGGTCGGTGTTTGAGCAGATATAGATTCTCCATGGCAAGCCTAGGCTTGAGAACATACCTCGCGTTTAACCTTATTCTGACCATCGCTACCACCAGCCAACAATCCTGTATTTTTATCGTATCATATCCTGTAACCCATTTCCGCTATTCTCAAATCTACAGGAGGTGCACTATGAAAGTAAAACAAGCAGTCGATTTCCATCTGCAGTATCACCTGGCCAACTCCAAAAAAAAATACCGTCAAAACCTGTGAGTTCGTCCTCTCCCGTTTTACAACCCAGTTTGGCAATCGTGATCTTGCTAGCATCTCCACTGAAGAGGTGTTGGCTTTTCTGCTTTCCCTGACCAAAGTCAACAAACAGGCCACGAAAAGAAACCGGTACTCGGTACTCGCATCTTTCTAAAACTTTAGCATCAACACCGGATTGCCAG
>CAIMMA010000528.1 GCA_903842475.1 uncultured bacterium | reverse complement strand
TGCAGTCGCCGGCCGCGTAAATATTGGGGTCCGAGGTCTGCAGCCGCTGATTGACTTTGATCCCGCCCCAGGGGGTAACGTTAAGTCCTGCGGCCTTGGCCAGTTCGCTCCGCGGTCTGACCCCCACCGCCATGATGACCAGATCCGCCTCCAGGGTACGATTACCGGTCTGCACCCCGCTGACCTTGCCCGCACCGTTATCAAGCAGGGTGGTCGCCGACTCCCCGGTGAAAACCGCCACCCCCTTCTCCGTAAGATGCTGTTTGAGCATGGCGGCAAAAGGCCAGTCAACAATCCGGGGCAGCAGTTGCGGCGCCAGCTCGAGCAGGGTGGTTTCAATGCCCCAGAGGTCCGTCATCGCCTCGGCCATCTCAATGCCGATTGCCCCGCCGCCGATCACCACGGCCCGGCTGACCTTGCCATGGGAAATCCGTTTGCGGATTTCGATGGCCTTGTGCAGATCGGCAATGGTGAAGACTCCGTCAAGGTCGGCACCGGGAATCGGCAGATCAAACGGCTTTGCCCCGGTCGCCAGCATGAGATGATCATAGGGTAAATCCGTGATAACGCCGGTATCCAGGTGCTCGACCCGCACCTGTTTCCCCTGGCGATCGATGGCCAGGGCGCGGGTCCGGGTGAGGACCTTCACCCCTTTGGCATGCTCGAAAAAGGCCGCGTCGCGAATAGCATGAAAGCTGGTGGCCCGCAGCTCGCTCTCATCGGAAACATCGCCGCTGACATAGTAGGGAATACCGCAGCCCCCATAGGATATCAGGCTGTCCTGATCCACCATGGTGATTTCCCAATCCGGCTGCAACCGTTTCAGCCGACACGCGGCCTTAGGGCCTGCGGCCACGGCACCGATAATGACGATTTTCTTGTTCATGATGTTCCTCCTTGTTTTTCATTCGATACTATTAATAAAAACGCTCGTAGTACAACCGCGCCGCCATCATCATGCCGGCGCTATAATTCCATTGAGGTTTCCTTCACGGTTCGTTACCGGAAGGTTTATCCGCCTCCGGCCGCGGGTTTTTTTCGACAGCCGCCTTAAGTAACTGATCGGTCGCCTCGGCCAGCAGAGCCGCCTGGTCATAAACCGGATCGTCCAGGGTCCCGGTGATCTCAGCCGAGACCAAAGCCCCTGCCTGGAACGTTTGCGCCACCTTGTCGGCCAGAGGGGCAAGCACCGGCATGTGGACCAGGTAGGCAAGTGAACGGTCCTTCCCCACCATACCGCTGATACCGATCTCGACCTCGCCGGCCAGCAGATGCACGGGCTTGCAGGTGACCCGTCCGTCCCGCCCCTCACAAACACCTCCTGCTCTTTCATCCGCAGCGGCTTATCGTTGAGGCCATTTAAGTCGAGCAACTCCCGCAGGATCCGGGTCGGCTGAAGCTGGACCTTGTCCAGTCCCACGGTGACCCGAAAAACCGGCTGCTCCACCTTTTTTGCACTCACAGGCCAGGAAAATTCATCCAAGCGCAGATCAACAGGCCCCTTGGGTTGGGCAAGCGACCCGAAAAGAGGGTGCAGCGGGGCTAAAATCCGGTCCTGCAGCGACGGTTGCAGCACCACCTGCTCCAAAACCTGACTGGCGGCAGGAAGGCTCAGCAGGGCCTTGCGCCCCTCAAAAACCCATTGCGGCGTCAGCGTCACCCTGCCGCCGCCCAATTCCCCCGCAATGGCCGCCTGCAACTTGCCCCGGTTAAACTCAACGGGGATCTCCAGTCGGTGCAACGCAATGCCCCGATAGCGAAGCTGGTCCACGGGCAAACGGGCGGACAGGGTCATCTGCGGTAAGGCCGTCGACCGATTGAGGGGGCTGGCAAACAGGAAACTCGCGTCCCGCTCGCCGGTCATGGCGATTTTTTGCCCAATAAGCGATCCCAGTATTTCGGAAAAATACTTCAGGTCCGGGGTCAGGGTTCCTTGCAATTCCAGGGATGCGGGCATCCGACGCTGCACCAGACCGGTTCCTGCGACCCGCAGCGGGGCGGTGTGCAGCTTGAAGTCCTGAATTTTCAAAGCCCCGTCCCCAAGAACGTTTCCCTGCACACTGGCATGGAAGGAGAGCTGTGGATCGGCGAACAATTTTTTCTTTGCCCGAACCAATGCAAAGGGCTCCACCTGCACGTCCAAAACAGCAAGCGGCTCCTGCTCGCCGCCCGACCTGGTTGTCAGGAGAGCCCGGGTTCGACCTTTCATGCCCAGATCCTCGGGGAACCAACCCGCGGCCTTGAGGATGCCG
>CAIMMA010000527.1 GCA_903842475.1 uncultured bacterium | reverse complement strand
CATGCCGTCCGCCTGGGCGAGGGCACGGACACCCCCTTTAAACCGGAGCGGCGGATTCAGACCATCCGGGTGCTCCATGATGTCGGCCTGCGCTGGGCGAATTGCGTTGAGCCGGTGGGCCCTGAGCATTCGGCGGCGGAGATCGTCGACCTGATGCTACTGGCCCGCCGGGAAAAGGCCACCTACAGCGGCATCATGCGGCGGATTAACTTCCCCGGCTCGCCCAAGGAACCCTTCGGCATGATCAGCGAACGGCGCATGGCCCAGATGGTGGCGGTCAGCCGTCTGGTGATGGGCGACACGGTCAAGGCCCACTGCACCCATGAACCGCACAGCCTCTCGCTGGTGGCCGGGGCCAATCTGTTTTTCCCCGAAGTCGGCTCCAGCCCCCGTGACGGCCAGGCCGACACCGGTAAGGGGCGGGGGCGGTCGGTTGCCCGCTGCGCCGCCATGCTCCGGGAAATGGAATGGAACCCGGATCTGCCCTCCAACTGTTTTTGAGCTGAACGTACTCAGATACCCAGAAAGACACTTCCCCGGGAACATCCACGCGTGGATATATGCCAACCCGAAAAAAGAGGAAATCGTTTCATGCCTGTCCGAAATTGTATCATCGCACTCTTGTTCTTTTGTCTGGCAATCAACTGTTCTGCGCCCGCAAGCGCAGAACAGTTCAAGGTCGGCACCTGGAAAACCGCCCAGACCATCCAGCCCTTCTTTTATCAGGAATTCATGGCCAAGGGAGATTCGGTTACGGTGTTTCCCTTCACCAATCCGGCTGACCAGAAAACCGCCCTCCTGGCAGGCAGCCTGGACATGACCGGCACCACCTTGGCCCATGCCATTCAGTCGGCGGTCATGGGACAACCGGTCGTGGTGGTGGCCGCCTTATGCAATAAGTGCTCGGCCCTGGTGGTCCGCAAAGATGGACCCGTGCAGAGCGTTGCCGACCTCAAGGGACGAAAAATCGGCTATGTCCCCGGCACCATGCATGAGATCCTGTTGCGCGAAACCCTGGCCCGTAACCATCTCAATCCCGACAAGGATGTCACCCTGGTGCGGATCGATTTCTTCGATATGGGCACGGCCTTGGCGCAAGGGGCAATCGATGCCTTTCTTTCGGGAGAGCCATTTCCTTCCACGGCGGTTGAAAAGGGCTATGGGCGGATCCTCTCCCACCCCTACTTTGACGAATCGGTTGGAACAATCAATGCCGGCATGCTGGTTACCCGTGAGATGATCGAAACCAATCCCGAGAAGGTGCAGCAGTTGGTCAACGCCCATGCCCGGGCCACCGAAGCCCTGAACCGTGACCCCTCCCGCTGGCTGGGTGAGGCGCAATCCTTTGGCACGCCGCTCAAGGTTCTTGAGCAGGCAGCCTCGAACATGGAACTTGCATGGAACATGGATGCAGCCTTTATCCGTCAGGTCAAGGCCCTAGGAGCGCGGATGCAGGCGTTGGGAGTTATTGACCGGCAGCCCGATTATGACCGCCTTTTTGATCTGCAATTCGTCGGCAGGGTACCCCTGCAGGCAAGGCCTTAAGAGGAAAGGTCCCTTGAGAACTGGATCGACGTGTCGATCAGGTGGCTGGATTGCAGACGTCCCGAGAGGGCTCGACTCCGCAGCTCTGAGGTCCTGGTAAGGGGCGGTTCATGAAAGGAAAGGAAGTTATGCTTGCCCTGCTGCTCCCGCTCACTGCCCTGACGTTATGGTTTGCGGTGAGCACCGTTGGCCTTGTGCCGGTGTATCTCCTGCCCCATCCGTTAATGGTGTGGGATGCCGGCTTGCGCTATATCTTCGGCAGCTCCGGTCAGGGGGCTTATGCCGGCAGGTTCCTGGGCGATCTCGCCGCCTCCCTGACCAGGGTGTTGCTGGGCTTTTCCCTTGCCGCCGTCCTCGGCATCCCTCTGGGCATCCTTTCCGGTCGACTTGCCCTGGTGAACCGTCTTTTTTCCAGCGCCATCAACGGGCTGCGGGCGGTACCCGGCATTTGCTGGCTGCCGTTGGCCATGATCTGGTTTGGCATCGGTATCAAGACCACGGTGTTTCTGGTGGCCATTGCCGCTTTTTTCCCCATCTACCAGAATGCCCTGACCGGCGCGCGGCTGGTTGCTCCCATCTACTATCAGGCCGGGGCAATGCTTGGCGTTTCCCGAGTTCGTGGCATCTTTGCCATCCTCCTGCCCATGGCCATGCCCAATATTATCACCGGTCTGCGGCTGGGCATGGGCATTTCCTGGGCCTATCTGGTGCTCGGTGAACTCACCGGTGTCCCGAACGGTCTGGGGGCGGTGATCATGGATGCGAGGATGCTGGGGCAGACCGAAATCATCTTGGTCGGCATCATCCTCATCGCTATGATCGGCAGGATTTGCGACCGCTTGCTGGTCTTCCTGATGCGCCTTTGCTTCAAAAGCGCTCGAAGACAGCTATGAAGGAGACAATGACCATGGAATCGAGCGGCAACACGGGAATAACCCTTGAGATTGCCGATCTCAGTCATTCTTTTCTCCACAACGGCGCTGCGGAACCGGTGCTCCGCAATATATCGCTGGCAATACGACGCGGCGAACTGGTTTGCCTGGTAGGACGCAGCGGTTGCGGCAAGTCAACCCTGCTCAAGATCATCGCAGGATTTATCTCGCCTTCCCAGGGACACTGTCTGCTGGAGGGGCGGCCGATTTCCGGACCCGGCCCAGACCGGTGCGTGGTTTTCCAGGAAGAGGCCTTGTTTCCCTGGTTGACGGTCCGCGAAAACATCGCCTTTGGCCTGCGCGGCAAACGATTGAGTCAAGAAATACGGGATCACCAGGTTGACCGGTTTGTGGAGTTGGTAGGTCTCCGTGGTTATGAAGAGCATTTACCCAGGACGCTCTCCGGCGGCATGAAGCAACGGGTGGCCCTGGCCAGGGTGTTGATACTTTCTCCCTTAATTTTGTTAATGGACGAACCCTTCGGCGCCCTTGACGCCCAAACCCGGGACGAGATGCAGGAATTGTTGCTCAGTCTCTCGCAGGAGCGAAGACAGACCATTCTTTTTGTCACCCATGATGTGCAGGAGGCCGTCAT
>CAIMMA010000526.1 GCA_903842475.1 uncultured bacterium | reverse complement strand
TAAGGAACTGGCCAAGCAAACCGCCACCGCCACCCACAATATTAAACAACAGATTGAGGGCGTACAGCAGACTGCAGCCGATTCAATCAAAGAAATCAATGAGATCAGCGGCGTCATCAGCAGCGTCAACGAGATTGTCGCCACCATTGCCTCGGCGGTAACCGAACAATCCGCCGCCACCGAGGAGATTGCCAAGAACATCGAACAGGCCAGCCAGGGGCTGCAGGAAGTCAACGAGAACGTCAACCAGAGCTCGGTGGTGGCCGATTCCATGGCCAGAGATATTGCCCAGGTCAACAACGCTTCGATTGAAATCTCTCAAAGCAGCGAACACATCAAAAACAATGCCGATGAAATGCTGCAGATGGCGCTTGAATTGAACAAACTGGTGGGTGTATTTAAAATTTGAATGAGTTGAAGGCCTATTTTCATTATCAGCATTTGGGCCCCAACCAACACCTTATCCCAGGTGATTGGAACCGGAGAAGTCGCTGGCTAGTTCTGCTTTATTTATGGGTGAACAGTGATGCATCGACGCAGATTGCTTTGGTATCTCCTCCTCCCGTTTCTAATCCTTTGTTATTCCTCCCCTCTCCGGGCAGAATCGCTGCGATCATCTAAGAATATTCTTTTGTTGAACTCGTATCACCAAGGATACAAATGGACCGACGACGAAACCCGGGGGGTGCATTCGATCCTTACCCGTCAAGGTGAGCAGGCCAAGGTCTACACCGAATACATGGGGATGAAATGGACGGCCGATCCGGACTATTTCAATCAGCTCAGCAAAGTCTATAATCTAAAGTTCTCCGATATATTTTTTGATGTGATCATTGCCACCGATAATGATGCTTTCAATTTTCTCCTTGCTTATAGCGACGAGGTCTTCGGACGGGTGCCTACCGTCTTTTGTGGGGTCAACTATTTCCAGCCCGAGGCACTCAGCGGTCATGATCTCTACACCGGTGTCAATGAGACCGTTGATTTCAAGGCCAACATTGATCTTCTCCTCCGTCTCCATCCCGCCACGAAACAGATTCTGGTTATTGTTGACACCTCGGTGACCGGCCAGCAGGTTTTTCGGGAAATCTCGGCAGTAACGCCGTTGTATGAACAGCGTGTAGCTTTTGATTTTTTAAGTGATATTTCCATGGAGGATTTGTTGGAACGGGTCTCCAGCCTGCCCAGCGACACACTCGTACTGTACACCTTTTTTTTTCGCGACAAAAACAGTCGGGTCTTTGAATATGATGAAAGCGCGGCCCTGATCAGCGATGCATCGAAGGTCCCTATGTATGGCGCCTGGGATTTCAGCTTGGGACACGGCATAATCGGCGGCAAACTCACCAGCGGCTTTGAACAGGGGAAGATGGCCGCCGAACTGGCCGCAAGGATTATTCATGGTGCGCAACCGAAGAATATCCCGTTGGTAATGCAGAGCCCCAGCCAATACATGTTCGACTACAACCAGATGCAACGTTTCGGCATCATGCTGAAGGATCTGCCTGACGGGAGCACCGTCATCAACCAGCCCTCATCTTCTTACACCATTTCCAAGAACGTTGTCTGGGCATTGAGTGCAGGGGTGTTCCTCTTCGCTGGCTTCAGCGTCATGCTTCTTGCCAATATTCGTCAGCGTGAGCAGGCGAGAAGGCAACTCAAAGAGAGCGAGCAACAGTACCATTCCCTGGTCGACAATCTCAATGTCGGCGTTTACCGCAACACGGGGGGGCTTTTGGGTACATTCCTGCAAGCAAACCCCGCGATGCTGAAGTTATTCGGATTCGATTCGCTTGATGAATTTTTGCAAACACCGGTGTCTGATCTGTATCAAGACAGTGCCGACCGGGTCGCTTATGTCAATGAGATGGAACGGATAGGTTCTGTGGCGGACAGAGAATTGAAAATGAAGAAAAAAGATGGCACGCCCATCTGGGTTTCATGCAGCGCCCAGGCCGTATATGAGGAAAATCAAGCCATAAAGTGGATAGATGGTGTTTTTGAAGACATTACCGAGAAAAAATTATTGGAGGAACAACTGCGTCAATCGCAGAAACTGGAGGCGCTGGGAACGCTCGCCGGCGGCATTGCGCATGATTTTAATAATATCCTTACGGCAATCAGCGGGTATGGCACCATGCTCAAGGGAAAAGTCGCCCACGACCCAGCCCTTGTCCACTACGTCAATCCGATTCTTTCCGCCGCTGAAAAGGCGGCCCGATTGACGCAGGGTCTTTTGGTTTTCAGCCGCAAGCAGGTCATCAACCCCAAACCCATCAATTTGAATGAAGTGGTCGATGGCATGGAACGGCTTCTGCTGCGTTTGATCGGGGAGGATATGGAACTTCGTAAACATCAGCACGATAAGGAATTGATAGTGATGGCTGACCACAACCAGGTAGACCAAACCCTGCTCAATCTGGTCACCAATGCCCGCGACGCCATGCCCGAAGGCGGCTTGATCACCATCGCCACCGAGAGGGTTATGATCCGGGGAAAAGAGATGCTGCTCAGGTATGATTTAAAAAAAACTGGGGAATATGCGGTATTGTCGGTTTCGGATACGGGCAGCGGCATGGATGAAGCAACACAGAATCGCATCTTCGAACCCTTCTTCAGCACCAAAGAAGTGGGCAAGGGAACTGGTCTTGGTTTGTCGATTGTCCACGGCATAGTCAAACAGCACAACGGTAATATCAGTGTGGACAGCGAACCGGGCAAGGGAACGACCTTCAAGATTTACCTGCCCTTGATCGAGGGGGCTGTGGAAGACGCGGGGCCAATAGCCCCGCTTTCAGCCATCGGCGGCACGGAAACCATTCTCCTTGGCGAAGACGACGAATGTGTTCGCCAGTGGATCACCGATGTTCTCTCTCAGGCTGGCTATACGGTCATCATAGCTGTCGACGGACAAGAACTGGTTGCCCAATTCAGCTCATCAGATCACATTAATCTGGTTTTGCTTGATGTGGTTATGCCAAAGAAAAACGGCCGGGAAGCCATGGAAGAAATTAAAAGAATACAGCCCGAGGTCAAGGCTCTTTTCATGAGTGGGTATACAGCCGACATCATCCACAGCAAGGGTATCCTTGACCAGAGAATCAATTTTCTTTCGAAACCCCTAACTCGGGAAACATTGCTCCACAAAATTCGCGAAGTGCTGGCTCAATAAACACATTCAGGGCCTGTTCCTGGACAATATAATCCGGCATGGCGTCATTATGGTTTCAGTCGGAGTGCAGGTGTGCCCCTCAGCGGTTGCCTTGGCTGCTTCGTGTGCTCGCTTTTCATAAGTCCCGAGGGACTTCTTTTCTATTCTCTACCAAACCGCTCAACAAAAATACATTCTTGTTCAGACCACCTATCACCATTGTTGCCTGACGTAATGTCGACTGGCTTTCCGGCTCATCCGCTACCCTCGCCAGGCTGACATCCTGGCCCAGATATTTGAGGGCGGTATGACGTTGATAGCCGTCGACCAAAATCAAACGGTTGTCCTGGCTTTTTATCGTCAGCATCGCTTCAAGCTGGCCATGGCGCGAGATGGAGTCCGCCAACCGGGGTACCCGGGCCTCATTCTTTACCCGGATGTGGGCGTAACGCAGCTCAAGCAGGTGCAGATCGACCTTTTCGTTTTCCATGCGCCTTTTTAACCAATTACCAGGCCAAAAGCTTACGCGTCCTCTCTTTGCAATCAATAGGCGCAATTCTCTAACCACCAGCAACGAGGTTTATTTCAACGATTAACGCGTCCATCTTTGCAATCAAGCCGCTCTCAATCCTGGTCAACAGAT
>CAIMMA010000525.1 GCA_903842475.1 uncultured bacterium | reverse complement strand
GGCACTCGCCTGCATCTTTGCGGCCTGCTTTCCGACGGCGGCGTCCATAGCCACATCCGGCACCTGATCGCTTTGGTCGAGCTGGCGGCGGCCAAGGGAGTGGGGGAGATCCTGATCCATTGTTTCATGGACGGCCGGGATACGCCGCCAGCCAGCGGCGCCGGCTACATGCAGGAACTTGCCGCGGCTCTGGTCGGCATTGGCCGGGGCCGGGTGGCCACGGTCTCGGGCCGCTATTGGGCCATGGACCGGGACAAACGCTGGGACCGGGTCAAAAAAGCCTGGGATGCCATGGTCGGCGGTCAAGGCCTCCATGCGACCGATGCCGTCCAGGCGGTGCAGGAGGCCTACGGGCGCGGCGAGACCGATGAATTCATCAGCCCGACCGTGCTGGTCAACGAGCAGGGGGCACCGGCGGGCCGGATCGCGGATGGGGATGCGGTCCTCTTTTTTAATTTCCGTGCCGATCGGGTGCGGGAACTCTGCCATGCTTTTGGCGATGCTTCCTTTGCCGGCTTCGATACCGGTGCGCGTCCCCGGTTGTTGCAACTGACGACCCTGACCGAATATGAAGCGGCGTTCACCTTCCCCGTGGCCTTTCCCCCGGTCGCGCTTACCCGGATCCTCGGCGAGGAGGTCAGCCGCCATGGCCGTCATCAGCTTCGAATTGCGGAGACCGAGAAATACGCCCATGTCACCTATTTTTTCAACGGCGGCCTCGAAGTTCCCTTTGCCGGAGAAGACCGGATTCTGATCAATTCGCCCCGTGATGTGGCCACCTATGATCTTAAACCGCAGATGAGCGCGGTCGAGGTCACCGACACCTTGCTGCGGGTCCTGGCTGAACAGACGGCGGCGGGGACGCCGTACGATCTGGTGGTGCTCAATTTCGCCAACGGCGACATGGTCGGGCACACCGGGGTGATGGCCGCCGCGGTGGCCGCCTGCGAGACCGTGGACCGCTGCGTCGGTCGGATTCACCAGTTTGTCAGCGAACAGGGCGGCATCATGCTGATCACCGCCGATCACGGCAATGCGGAGATGATGGTCAATCCGGAGACCGGCGGGCCGTATACCGCCCACACCCTCAACCCCGTCCCCTTTATCCTGGCGGGGGAAGCGTACAAAAATCGGACACTGCGAACCGGCGGCGCCCTGCAGGACATCGCCCCGACCATCCTGTCATTGATGCAGCTGCCGATTCCGAGCGAGATGGAAGGAACAAGTCTGCTGGTGGCGGCGCTCTGATCGAGCCCACCTCGACCAACGGCGCGAACAGTCTAACAAAGATCTTTTTGGGCGGGCTGCCCATGGTTCAACGCAATTAATAAAAGGATACGAGCATGCGTTATATCAGTACACGGGGCGGGATCGATCCGCTGGGATTTCAAGATGCGGTGATGATGGGGCTGGCCAGGGACGGCGGCCTGCTGCTGCCGGAAACGTTACCGACGATCAGTGCTGCTATGCTGGATCGCTGGCAAAACCTTCCCTACCAATACCTGGCCCGCGAAGTGCTGTCGCTCTTTATCGACGATATTCCCGAGCAAGATCTGGATGGGTTGGTTGAGCGCTCCTATGCCAGTTTTGCCCATCCCCAGGTCACCCCGGTGTGCAAACAGGGGGACGTCTATATCCTGGAACTTTTCCACGGTCCGACCCTGGCCTTCAAGGACGTGGCCTTGCAGCTGCTCGGCAATCTGTTTGAGTATGTGCTCACCCGTACCGGCGGGTACATGAACATTCTCGGCGCCACCTCCGGCGACACCGGCAGCGCCGCCATAGCCGGGGTGCGCGGCAAGAACAATATCAATATTTTCATCCTCCATCCGCATGGCCGCACCAGCCCCATCCAGGCCCTGCAGATGACCACGGTCCTGGATCCCAATGTCTTTAATATCGCGGTTCGCGGCACTTTCGACGATGCCCAGAGTGTGGTCAAAGCGATCTTTAACGATCTCGCCTTCCGGGATGCCTACCAGCTGGGCGCGGTCAACTCGATCAATTGGGCCCGCGTCCTGGCGCAGGTGGTCTACTTTGTCTTTGCCTACCTCAAGCTGCGCAAAACCGGCAGCAGCAGTATCGACTTCTCCGTCCCTACGGGCAATTTTGGCGATATTTTCGCTGGCTATGTCGCCCGTAAATTGCTGCCCGCCGGCTGTATCAACACCCTGATCCTGGCCACCAACGCCAACGATTTGCTGACGCGGTTCGTCACCCAGGGCGATTATTCGCGGGGCCAGGTCATTGCCACCAGCAGCCCGTCCATGGATATTCAAATTGCTTCCAACTTCGAGCGCTATCTCTACTATCTTCGCGGCGAAAACGGAGCGGCGGTCAAGCAGGATATGGAGGGGTTCGCCGCCACCGGCAGGCTCGATCTTTCCGCCTTCAAAGCGCGGGTTGCCGAGGATTTTCGTTCGCGTTCGGTTTCCGAAGAGGAAACCATCCAAACCATCGGTGATTTCCATCGGGAGCATGGCTATCTGCTCGATCCCCATACCGCGGTCGGGGTCAGGGCCGCCTTGGAACTCCGCGATCCGCAGCGGCCGGTGGTCTGTCTTGCCACCGCCCATCCCGCCAAATTCGGCGCTGCGGTTGCTCGGGCCATCGGCAGCGAGCCGACCCTGCCTCCGGCTCTTGCCGATCTGGCCGGTAAGGAGAGCCGCTGTGCCGTGCTCGATGCCGACGTCTCCGTGGTGAAAGAATTTATTGCCCGGAATGCTTTGCAATGAGTAACGGCGCAGAAGGCCGCCCATGATCGATCCCATCCAGCATCGGCGGGAGGTGGAGGCGGCCGTCGCCTTTCTCCGCGCCCGCGTAGCCGAACCGCCGGAAGTCCTGATCCAGCTGGGCACCGGGCTGGGGGAATTGGCCAAGGCGATGCAGGTGGAGAGCACTTTTGCGTACGAGGATATTCCCCATTTTCCCCGGTCCACCGTGACCAGCCATGCCGGCAATCTGGTGTTCGGGATGCTGGCCGGCAGACGGACCGCGATCCTCCAGGGGCGCTTTCATTATTATGAGGGCTATTCGGCCCGTGCAGTGGCGTTCCCTATCCGGGTGCTCGCCCTGCTGGGGGCAACCACCGCCATCATCACCAATGCCAGCGGCGGCCTCAATCCTTCTTTCCGTCCCGGCACCCTGATGGTCTTTGCCGATCACATCAATCAATTGGGTGATAACCCGTTGCGCGGTCAGAATGTCGACGCCTGGGGTGAACGGTTTCCCGATCTCTCCACTCCCTATGACCCGCAACTCCGGCACTTGGCTCACCGGCTAGCAGCTCGGCTCGGGCTCTCCGAGGTGGTGAGCGGCACCTATGTCTGTGTTCCCGGTCCTAGCCTTGAGACCCCGGCGGAAACTCGATTCCTGCGGATGATCGGCGCCGATGCGGTGGGCATGTCGTCGGTGCCGGAGATCCTGGTCGCCCTCCACGCCGGCCTGCGGGTGCTGGGACTCTCGGTGGTGGCCAATGTCAACGATCCCGAATGTTTCCAGCCCATCCGCATCGACGATATTATAGCCGCCGCCCGTAAGGCGGAACCGCGTCTGCAGCAGTTGATCATTCATATTCTGGCGGAGTTGCAAGTATGACCCATCCCACGGCGGAACTCATTCTCACCGGCCGGTATTTGCTGGCCATGGACCAGGAACAGACCTTGATTGAAGGCGGCGGCCTGGCGATCGCCGGCGATACCATTCTGGCGGTGGGCACCGGCGAGGAACTGGTGGCCCGTTATCCCGGGGCTGCGGTGATCGCCGAGCCCCATGGGCTGCTCATGCCCGGCCTGGTCAATGTCCACACCCACGCCGCCATGGCCTTGTTCCGGGGGCTGGCCGATGATCTCCCCCTGATGCAGTGGCTGCAGGAATATATTTTCCCCAAGGAGGCCGCGCTCACCGGCGAGGTGGTGTACCAGGCCACCCTGCTGTCGCTCTGCGAGATGATCAAGTCCGGCACCACCTCGTTTTGCGACATGTACCTGTTCGCCGCCGATGTCGCCCGGGCGGTTGAGCAGTCCGGGATGCGGGCCTGGCTGGGCGAGGTGCTCTATGATTTTCCCTCGCCCAATTACGGGGTGCTTGAAAATGGTTTTGCCTGTACCCGGGCCCTGTTGGATCGCTACCGCAATCATCCGCTGATTACCGTGACCATCGATCCGCATGCGGTCTACACCTGCTCGCCCGATTTGTTGACCCGGCTCGGCGCCATGGCCCGCGAGCAGGGGGCGCTTTATGTGATACATCTCGCCGAGAACGAGGAAGAGGTCCGGACCTGCCGGGAGCGATACGGCCGCACTCCGGTGGCGCACCTCGAAGCGCTGGGTCTGCTCGGTCCCCAGGTGGTCGCTGCCCATTGCGTTATGCTGAGCGAGGCCGAGATCGCCCTTTTGGCCAAGCGCGGGGTCAAGGTGGCCCATTGTCCGGAATCGAACCTGAAACTGGCCTCGGGGATCGCGCCGGTAGTCCAGATGCTTGCCGCCGGCATCACCGTGGGGATCGGCACCGACGGCAGCGCCTCCAATAACAATGTTGATATGTTCGGCGAGATCAATACCGTCGCCAAGATCCATAAGGTGGATCGGATGGATCCCACCGCCATGAGCGCCGTTACCACCCTGCATGCCGCCACGCTGGGCGGTGCCGAGGTGCTCGGTGCCGAGGCTTGTATCGGCAGCCTGGAAGCGGGCAAAAAGGCCGATTGCATTATCCTCGACCTCAACCAGCCGCACCTGACCCCGCTCTATCATCCGGTTTCGCATCTGGTCTACGCCGCCCGCGGCAGCGATGTCATCCATTCGGTGATCGGCGGCCAGGTGGTGATGCGTCATCGCCGGCTCCAGACCCTTGACGAGGCGGCCATCCTGGCCCGGATCAGGGAAATCGGCGCCGGCTTCGGGCGCCACCGCAATGGCGGTTGACAGGTCCTTCGGCGTAATGCTATTATCGCCTTTCTCAATATTTTAATTTTATTTTCCGCGAGGTGTCGCCATGTTCGGACTCGGAATGCCTGAGCTTATTGTAATTCTGGTCATTATCGTTATTATTTTCGGGGCGGGCAAGTTGCCGGAAATCGGCAGCGGTATCGGTAAAGGCATTAAAAACTTCAAGGAAGCCACCCGGAAAGAGGAAGAGCCCAAATCCCTTGACGACGACAAGAATAAAGAAGCGTGATGGTGCCCGTTCTTTTTGACTCTTTGCCATAACCTCTTCCCTGGTGAACCCCATGTTCGGACTCGGAACCCCTGAATTGATTGTTATTTCCCTGATCGCATTTTTGGTTTTCGGCGGCAAGAAGCTGCCGGAAATCGGCGCTGGCCTGGGCAAGGCGCTCGGTTCTTTTAAAAAAGGACTCGGTGACATCGAAGATGCCGGGGCTGATCTGCACAAGAACCTGCCCGGTATGCAAGAAGTGACGGCGGTTAAGGCGCAGATCGATAAGGCCAAGGATATTGCCGGCTCCCTCGGCAAGTAATTGCCTGTTTTTCCTGCCCGAAGGGTGGTTCGTACAATCTCTCCGCTTCCTCCCCTCCCGCTGATTCTCCTTTACGCTTGACAACCATTCTCCTTTTCAGTAAATGCTTTTCCTCGCAACCTTTGTCATTTCTGTGAGGTTGCAATCACGAAATTGTAAGCAGTGTACAAATTTGTAAGTTTTAGCGGTTGCACCCGCCTGACCAAGATCGACCTTTCAGGAGCCGTTCATGTGCCGATTAGCCCTAAAAAGCGCAGATATCCCCTTTTCACCCTATGAAGTCCTCACCGCCATGGAGGCTATGCAGGAAGGGTATGACGGCAGCGGGCTCGGCCTGCTCCTGCGGGGGGTGGAATTCGAGGAGTTTAAGCTTAAAGCTCACCATGTGGTCCTTTCCGGCATTGCCCATACCGAGGCCGCCTTTCACCGGCTGACCGACTGGATGGGCGGGCAGGGATTTCAGGTCAAATATGCCCATGAGTTTGACCGGCGCCCGGGACTGATCGAGGCCAAGGATCGGTACCATTATCTGGTCCGGGTCTACAAGATGCCGGACAGCTGGTCGCATCTGACCGCCGACGAGGTCGACGATCAGTTGCTGTTGACCCGTCTCGCCATCCGCAGGGACGGCGACGCCCACGGCGGCGACATCACCGTGTTTTCGCTGTACCGCGATGTGGTGATGCTTAAGGAAGTGGGCTGGCCGCTTGAGGTCGGCGACGCCCTCGGCCTGGCGGACGGCCGCCTCAAGGCCCGCGTGGTCATGGCCCAAGGCCGGCAGAACACCAACTACGGCATCAACCTCTATGCCTGCCATCCCTTCTTCATTCAAGGGATAGCCACCATGACCAACGGTGAGAATACCGCCTTCGTCCCGATCAAGGAATGGCTGCTGGGCAAGAATATCCCCGGCTACCTTGGCTATCACAGCGATTCCGAGACCTTCACCCATATTCTGCACTACATCACCAAAAAATTGAAGCTGCCGTTGGAGCTTTATAAACATGTGATCACCCCGCTGAAAACCGAGGAGATCGAGGCCCACCCCCAGGGCGATTTTCTCAAAGGCCTGCGCACCGCCTGTCGGCGTCTGATCATCGATGGCCCCAATGCGGTCATTGCCACTCTGCCCGACGAAACCAGCATGCTGGTGATGGATCAGAAAAAGATGCGGCCGGCCACCGTCGGCGGTCGTCCCGGCTCCTGGGCGATTGCCTCGGAGATGTGCGGCGTCGACGCCCTGGTCCCGGACCGCGATCCGGCCCTGGATTTTCAGCCCATGCGGGAGCACACCGTCATTATTCCACCCGAGCGAAAGGAACTCATAGTATGGTCTCAGTTCGATCAGTTTACACTTCCCCAAGCAGCCTGACCTACCACGATCTTCCCTGGATTATTCATCACCGGGAGGATCGTTGTACGCTCTGCGGTCGTTGCACCTCGGTCTGTCCGGTCGGGGCCATCTCGCTTTCCTATCTGCGTCAGCGGTTGCCTAAACTCGACATCCTCCAGAAGAAACGGGGCAACGACTACCGGCATTTCACCGGCATCCGCCAGCATACCGTGGTCGAAAAACGGTGCATCGGTTGCGGCATGTGTGCCGCGGTCTGCCCCAATGAGGCCATCGGCCCCCAGGCCAACACCAACGAGAACCGTTCCGCCTTTCTGCTCAACCAGAAAGGGGATGCCTACAAGCGGGGCGGTCGCCGCAACGCCACCGGCAAGACCGTGCTCGACCGCATCTCGTTCGGCCGGATCTCGATGCTCACCGACCCGGCGCTCGATGCCGGCCGCCACGAGTTTAACACCAACACCATCTTGGGCCGGGTGCTGCCGCCGGAGGAGTTTCTCCGCCGCCGACTTGCCGGCGAATGGATTCCGCCGACCCGGGAGATTTTTCCGTTCGTCATCGGCTCCATGTCGTTTGGCGCCCTGTCGCCCAACATGTGGCTCGGTCTGCTCCAGGGCGTCGCTTACTGCAACGAGGTGCTCGGCATCCCGGTGGTCATGGCCACGGGTGAGGGCGGCTGTCCACCGTGGGTCCTCAAGAGTCCCTTCCTCAAGTATATTATTTTGCAGATCGCTTCCGGCTATTTCGGCTGGGACGAGATTATCCGGGCCATTCCGGAAATGCAGTGCGATCCCGCTGCCATCGAGATCAAATACGGCCAGGGCGCCAAGCCCGGCGACGGTGGTCTGCTGATGTGGTTCAAGGTCAGCAAGCTGATCGCCCGACTGCGCGGTGTGCCCGAAGGCGTTGATTTGCCTTCGCCGCCGGTCCATCAGACGCTCTACTCGATTGAGGAAAGCGTCATGAAGATGATCCAGACCATGTCCATGGCCTTTGGCTTCCGGGTGCCGGTCTATCCCAAGATCTCGGCCTCGACTTCGTCCAAGGCGGTACTCAACAACCTGGTGCGCAACCCCTATGCCGGCGGTCTGCTGATCGACGGCATCGACGGCGGCACCGGTGCGGCCTACAACGTCAGCATGGAGGCCACCGGCCACCCGATCGCCTCCAACCTGCGGGACTGTTACCTGGACCTGGTCCGCCAGGGGCGGCAGAACGAGATTCCGCTGTTTGCCGCCGGCGGTATCGGCAAGAACGGCAATGTCACCCAGAACGGCATGGCCCTGATCATGCTCGGTGCCTCCGGGGTCCATATCGGCAAATACATCATG
>CAIMMA010000524.1 GCA_903842475.1 uncultured bacterium | reverse complement strand
TCCTTCCGTTCCATTGTTAGCTCGCGAGGACGCCCTGCAACAGGTGCTGAATCTGGACACACCGGTACTGCTGGCAGCCAATCGCTCCTTCCATCAACTGTTGGTTAATGGCGTGCCGGTCGAGTATCAGAAGGATGGCGAGACACGCGGCGATTTCGTACGCCTTATCGACTTTGCCGATGTGGGCGCAAACGAGTGGCTGGCGGTGAACCAGTTTTCAGTCAAAGGGCCAAAGTACACCCGCCGCCCGGATATCATACTGTTTGTCAACGGCCTGCCGCTGGTGCTGCTGGAACTGAAGAACCCGGCTGACGAGAAGGCCGACATCTGGAAGGCCTACGATCAGATCCAGACCTATAAAGAGCAGATCCCGGATCTGTTCCAGTACAACGAACTGCTGGTGATCTCGGACGGCACCGAGGCGCGGCTGGGTTCGCTCTCCGCCAATGTGGAGCGTTTCATGGCCTGGCGCACCATTGACGGCCAGACACTTGACCCGCTGGGACAGTTCAACGAGCTGGAAACCCTGATCCGTGGCGTGCTGGCCCCGGCCCACCTGTTGGACTTCCTGCGCTTCTTTGTGCTGTTCGAGGATGACGGAACCCTGGTCAAGAAAATCGCTGGCTATCACCAGGTCCATGCGGTGCGTTCGGCCATTGACCAGGTAGTCGCGGCATCCCGCCCCGGAGGCGACCAGAAAGGCGGTGTAGTCTGGCATACCCAGGGCTCGGGCAAGAGCATCACCATGACCTGCTTTGCGGCGCGGGTCATGCGCGAAGCAGCCATGGAGAACCCGACCATCGTGGTAATTACCGACCGCAACGATCTGGACGGGCAACTGTTCGGGGTGTTTTCGCTGTCGCAGGAGTTGCTGCGCGAACAGCCGGTACAGGGTGAAACCCGCCAGGATCTGCGGGCCAAGCTGGCCAACCGGCCTTCAGGCGGGATTGTCTTTGCCACCATCCAGAAATTCATGCCAGGCGAGGATGAAGACAGCTTCCCGGTCCTGTCCGACCGCCATAACATCGTGGTGATCGCCGATGAGGCCCATCGCACCCAGTATGGCTTTGAAGCCAAGTTCAAGGGCGACGCCAAAGGGTATCAGGTCGGCTATGCCCAGCATCTGCGTGATGCGCTGCCCAATGCAACCTTTGTTGCTTTTACCGGCACCCCGGTATCATCGGAAGACCGCGATACACGGGCCGTGTTCGGCGATTACATCAGCATCTACGACATGCAGCAGTCCCGCGATGATGGGGCGACCGTGGCGATCTATTTTGAATCACGTCTGGCCAAGCTGGGATTGAAGGAAGACATGCTGGCGGATATCGACGCCGAAGTGGACGAACTGGCGGAAGATGAAGAAGACGATCAACAGGCCCGGCTCAAGAGCAAATGGGCGGCTCTGGAAAAGGTAGTCGGTGCCGAACCGCGTATCAAGCAGGTGGCGGCAGACCTCGTTGCACACTTTGAAGAACGGAGCAAAGCGCAAAGCGGCAAGGCGATGGTGGTCGCCATGAGCCGCGATATCTGTGTCCATCTCTATAACGCCATCATCGCCCTGCGCCCGGAGTGGCACGATGAAGACCCC
>CAIMMA010000523.1 GCA_903842475.1 uncultured bacterium | reverse complement strand
CTTACATGCAACCCCTGAACATTCAGAAGCCCCTGGCCTCAGTGTAAGTGACCCATGAACTTAGCAGAAAACAAGAGAAAAATGGTGTAATTGACAGCAAGACAATGGAAAGCAACAGGATACAGGACCTGCTCAATGAACTGCGTATTTCCAAGATCTTGCCGGTGCTTTTCGGTGGTGCGGCGGTACTCGGCCTGATCATCTATTTGTTGCTCGGTCGTTCCGACTGAAAAAAACGGCACGCTTGGCCCTCGCCGATAATTTAAAGCCTAGGCCTAGCCTGAACAAGGAGCGGCATGGAGTATCGTAACGCAATTTTTATCATCACCGAAGAGCGTTCTTGCCCGATATATAATGTCGGCGAAGAGTTCAAGGTGGAAAACGATGCATTGACCGTGCCCGAGGCTAAATCTGCCTGTCTGCTGCTGGTGCGGGAACTGATGAAGGCCGTTGTCGAAAAGCAGAGTCTGGAGCGGTTTTCTCCGGCAGGGGTTAAAAAGATCAAGTTCGAATGCGGCGGATGCGTGGGCATGATTCGCTTTGAATTTAAAAAGGAGAAGGAATTCGCCACGCTGCAGATGAAACTGCTGGCAGCCGCCGAGCATCGCGCCAGGATGCGCCACATGGACCGGTTTTTCGATATTCTCCGCCAGCTCGATATTTTTGAGCCGCTGGACGAGGATAGTCTCCGCGAACTTTCCGCCCAGCTGCAGCTCAAGGAATATGAAGCCAACAAAATTGTCCTGAAAAAAGGCGACCCCGGCACCAATCTGTATATCGTGCTCGAAGGTCGAATCGCGGTGGTTGGCGATGACGGGCAAACCCTTTCCGAGATGACCGTGGGGGACATCTTCGGCGAAATGAGCCTGCTGTCCGGCGAGCCGGTGACCACGTCCATCCATAGCCGGGAAAAGACGCGATTGGCGACCCTGTCCAGTAAAAACTTCAAGCATATCCTTAATAAATATCCTGTCTTGCAGGTATTTTTCTACAGAATGCTGGTCGATCGTTCCCAGGCTAACACCCTGCGGGCCGGAACCATCAGCTCGGGTATGACCGGCAGGCTCTCGGAAATCAATGCGGTCGAGCTCTTCCAGCTGATCAACTCCAGCCAGAAAACCGGCAGGGTGCAATTGGTGCTCGATGACGGCACTGCTTTGGTCGTCTTTAACGAAGGGGAACTGGTGGCGACCCAGTACCAGGGCGTCGACGGCAAGGAGGCGTTTTTCGCCTTGCTGGCCAAAGGCGAGGGGACGTTCACCTATACTTCCGGGCTTTCCTCCGAGGAAAAGACGCTCCCGGTCATCGGTGGGTTCATGGGCTTGATTATGGAGGGGATGCGACGGGTGGACGAGCAGGAGGCATAGGGTGGGTGCGGGGTTCGCAAAGCCTGCCTTACCCCGATTCCGGTCGAAAAACTTTATCCAAGGAGGTCTGTCTTGGCCAATGAGAACGACCACAGAGCTCAACAAGAAGGCCTGAGATCAGCAGGCATCGGTTTGGTGCTGCTTTGCTTGCTGCTCCAGCAGCCGGTTGCCGCAACAGCCTCCGGCTTCCGCATCACCAACCAGTCGCTGGGCGCCGTCGGCCAGGCGGGGGCCCACATTGCCTATACTCCGGGGTCGGATGCCAGCTATTACAACCCTGCCAATATGGTCGAGCTTGCCGATGCCTGGCAGGTGGAAACCAGTCTGACGTTGCTTAATTTGCCTCAGGTCGAATACCGGGACGCCCGCAGTCCTCTGTTCGACGGTTCCTCCGAAAGCGAGCTGTTTTTCATGCCGCTGCTGCATGCGGTCTCCCCGCGATATGGGGATCTGCGCTTCGGTTTCTCCCTGACCTCTCCCTTCGGGCTGTCCAAGCAGTGGCCGCAACCCTTTCCCCGGGCGAGCGCCGAGCAGTTTTCGCTCACTGTTGTGGAGGGCAATCCCACCGTCGCCTATGAACCGGTCTCCTGGTTGAGCATCGGCGGCGGGGTACGGGTCGTCTATGGCAAGGGGGAAGTGGACAGCACGGTGTCGAATCCGCCGTTTACCCAGCTGGCTCCGCTGACCTCGCTTGCTCGGTCCTCCGAAGGCACCGATACCCGGTTGGGCTATAATCTCGCCCTCACGGTCCGGCCGCAGCCGAGTTGGCGAATTGCCGCGACCTATCGTTCCGAGGTCGACCTCGACCTGTCGGGCGATGGCCAGTTGGGCGCCTGGTGGGGCACGGTGCCGCTGGCGGCCTATTCCGGCAGCACGGCGATCGAGGTGCCCCTGCCGGCGGTGTTCAGCCTGGCCACCTCGTACACTTTGGATCGGCTGACCGTGGAACTCTGTTGGGATCGGACCTTCTGGTCATCGTTTAAGAATCTGGATTTTGTCTACGGCCAAAATTTTTCCGGGACCGTTTTTGATGGCTTTGATCGCCCGATCGCCAAAAACTGGGAAGATGCCGATGCCTTTCGGATCGGTCTGAGCTATACATGGAATTCGCAATGGACCACCACCCTGGGCCTGGCCTACGATCAGACGCCGGTGAAGGACGCCACTCTGGGATTTGAACTGCCCGATGCCGATGCGTGGATCTATTGCGCCGGCCTGCGCTACCGGGCGTCCGCCTCGACGGAACTCGGGCTGTCCTATATGTATCACCGCACGCAAAGCCGGACCGTCAACAATCAAGGCGTTGCCGGCCTCCCTGGAATCGACGGAACCTTTACCGAAGGCGGCGCCCATGCGCTGACCTTTGGGGTGATCACCAGGTTTTAGCGCCGTTTTTGCAAACGATTCGTTCTTCAAGCGCAATCATGCTGGTTGCAGCCACCGCCTCAAAGGAGCCTGATGCCTAACCAACCACCCTTCGGATCGACATCGCCTGAGTCTCAGGCTGCCGAGCTTTCTGCCATCACGCCGCTGCTGGAGCGTGTTTTGCGCCTGGCCCCGGTGCATTCCTTCAAGGCGGGCGAGCCGATTCTTGCGCCGGGTGCAGCCACGGACGCTTTTTATTACCTGGTCACCGGCACGGTGGAGGTGAGTTATACCGACCCCTATGCGACCCGTATTACCGTTGCCCTGATCGGGGCCGGTGAATTTTTCGGTGAAATCGGTTTCTTTGACGGCGAATCGCGGGTCCGCGATATCCAGGCGGTGGGGGAAGCCCGAATCGGCATCTTCGACACCCGGGTGATGGAATCCCTGCGGGCCGAACATCCGCATCTGTACATGGATTTCATCGTCCTGCTCACCCAGAAGATCTGCGGCAAATTTCGCCGGATCGCCGGTGAACGCGAACCGATTGCCGGGTATGCCGAATCGCTCTCCACCCGCCATGCCAGCCGCTATACCGAATCCAAGCCGCTGCCGGCGCCGCTGGTTCGATCTTCCCAATGGCACAGCATCAGCAGCCGGATGGAGGAGTTCAAGTCCGAGTTGTTTAATCTCTCCCACCGGTTGCAGAAGGTCGAAGGCGAAGGGTCGCAGGACCCGGCAAGCGAGGCCAGGTGCCACGCCGTCCTCGGTCAGCTCAACGGTGCCCTGGGCGAGTTTGAACAGACCATGCAGGGCAGCGGCTATGAAGAGGTGCTGTGGGGGTATGTCTTTAAAGAGATTTTTCCCTATTTCATGCGGAGTCGATTTGCCGAGCGCGCCTATTTTAAGCCCAAGGGGTATGCCGGCGATTTTTTAATGATGGAGCATATTTATGCGGATATTCCCAAGGGCGAGGGCAAGCTGGGCGAGCTCATCGACCAATTCTGCCTGCAGCGGCCGGGGGCCCTGGCTATCCGCGGCCGGCGGGTACTGCTCAAGAATCAATTGATGCGGCTGAGCGGGGCGATCGCCGCCCGCGGCGGCATTACCCGGATCATGAATCTGGCCTGCGGTCCCAACCGGGAGCTGTTTGATTTCCTCACCGAATGCGAATACAGCGAAAGCATTGAGGCCTTGTGCGTCGATATCGACTCCGAGGCCCTGCAATACACCAATCAGTACGTCAATATTTTCCCGCACCGCGCCTCGATCCGGCTGATGAGCGAGAACGTCATCAAATGGTCGCTCGGCCGGGCGCGCCATCATATCGAACCGCTGGACATCATCTATTCGGCCGGGCTCTGCGATTATCTCGATCCTCGGCTGTTCCGCGCCCTGATCACCCAGTGTCACCGCCATCTCAAACCCGGCGGTACACTGCTGCTCGGCAATTTCACCTTCTACCCCGATAGCCTCTTCCTCGACAAACTGCTCAAGTGGGAGTTGATCTATCGCACCGAGGAGGACTTGCGGGAATTGTTCGCCCCCACCCCCTTTGGCGACCGGGTCACGATCATCGCCGAGCGGGAAAACGTCAACCTCTTTGCCATGGCCACCAAGGAGTAGGCTGCCATGGGCGCCGCGGTCGAACCTTCGCCGGCCATCAAGGCCGGTGAGATGCACGACCTGTTTTATCAACGGACGTGCATCTGTCTGTGGTTGGG
>CAIMMA010000522.1 GCA_903842475.1 uncultured bacterium | reverse complement strand
GTCAAGGCCACAGATTATGACGGGGTTGTCACAAGTTGCGGTAATGCCGCTTCAATTGAGCTGCCACTTACGGTTTATCCTTTTATTTTACGGGGGGTGCATTTGGTGGGCATTTATTCGGCTAATTGTCCGAGAGCGAGACGATTGTCCATGTGGGCCAAATTAGCTAATGAATGGAAACTTGCGGAGCTTGCGCGCATCAGCCGCTTGGTTACGCTCGACCAAATAGAAGAGGAGATCCTCGCCATGATCGCTGGCAAAACCCAAGGACGTTGTGTTGTCGATTTGGAGGGAAAAGCGTGACCATTGCACTCGCAAAAGAAGTACTGTCGATAGAAGCTGAAGGTATTCTGGCCGTTAGAGATAATCTTGGCCCAGAATTCGAACAGGCGGTCGACATCATCATGGCCTGTCCGAGTCGTCTGGTAGTCACCGGCATAGGTAAATCCGGCTTGGTCGGGCAGAAAATCTCAGCCACCCTTAATTCGACGGGAACGCCTTCGTTTTTTCTGCATCCGGTGGAAGCCATGCACGGTGATCTCGGCATGGTTGCGGCCACCGATGTGGTCCTGGCTATTTCCTATTCAGGAGAAACCTCCGAATTAAACCGTCTCTTGGGAAGCCTTAAAGAAAGGAATGTTAAAATTATAGCCATCAGCGGAGAGGGGCACTCCAACTTGGCACGACATGCTCTTGTCACTTTGAATGTCGCAATTCCTAAAGAAGCGTGTCCGCTCGGCTTGGCGCCGACCACCTCGACCACCGCGACGCTCGCCATGGGCGATGCACTTGCGGTGTCCCTGCTGAACAGGAAGCAATTTCGGGCTGAGGATTTCAGGCGGAATCATCCCGGGGGCAGCCTTGGTGAGCGCCTTAAGGTCGCGATCCGGGAAGTGATGCTCAGTGGGGATAGAATGCCTGTGGTCACCGTCGATGCCTCGATTGCTACGGCGCTTGCCGAGTTGAATAAAAAAAATCTAGGCGCAGTGTTTGTCGTCGATGATTCGGGGAAGCTCTTGGGTATCATCACCGATGGTGATATCAGGCGAATGCTGTCATCGGGGGGAAGGCTCGATCCTGTCGCTTTGGCTCAAGAGATGATGACGAGAGATCCGGTAACTGTGGTAAGTTCGCTGCTGGCGGCTGACGCCTTGAGCATCATGCAGCAGTATGAAATCACCGTGCTGGCAGTGGTGGATGGACGAGGACTACTCCTTGGGATTCTGCACCTGCATGAGCTTTTGGGTAAGGGAGAATTCAGATTTCTGATTTAGTGCATGCAGGGTAGGCAGGAATGGGCAAATGAGGGCAGAATCCATCGTTTTCTGTGGACGTGGCATGATAACGTACCGTCATGCAGTATAATATCCGCCATTGAGCTTGGATTAACCCGGAGGTCGCTGATTGAAAATTCCGGTGACGACCTGTTGTTTAATGACCATGGTACACTGACCATTTGCCCGTGGCCGGGTCAATCATGTAATTCAGTTCCAATTTGGAAGAGCTTCCTTGGCCACGTTCCAGGCAAGTGATGGTGAAGATTGATTTGTTATCGATTTTTTTGAGAAAGACCGCTTTAGGTTGCAGCAGTTTCGAGCCTTGAAAGGTAGGGTAATTGGCACGGAAGATTTCTTCATAATGTTCTTCAAGCCAGGCTATTTTTTCGTTTAGAGCTGTAACGTCCTGTTGTTTTACTATTTTTTCATTTATTTTTTGCGTTACTGCTTTTACCGCCGGGTCGTTACCGTGGTTGCTGGACCGGATCAGTTGGATGATTTCCTTGCAGGCGGCGATCACTGAAGCCCCATCGCTCTTGCCTTCCGCGAGCAGCACCTTTTCCTGGAGTTGGGCTATATTGACCAGCAACAGCGTTTTCTCGATCTTAGCAATGGATTCCCCCATTGAGTTTTCCAAAGTTTCAGACTCGCCGGCTAGCAAGGTCAGAGCGTTTTGGTATTCGGTGATTGCCAATCCCCAATTTTTTTGCTGGTAGGCTTCTCTCGCCGTTGAAAGCATCAGGTAGAGTTGAGCATTCACCAGTAATTTATGCAGTTCCTGGCGTTCTTTGTTTGTGGCTATGTTGGGATTATCGGTCATGGCCTTCTGGGCTTGTTCAAGAAATTTAATGGTTTCCTGCCATTGCGATTGGGTGAAGGCCTTTTTGGATTGATCCATTTCATGGCGGAAGGCGGCGGCGGTCAACCGTTGGGTAATATCGTCCGTTGTACCGAGGGTTTTTAATTTGCCGGAGAGGTTGAGGGCCTTGCGGTAGGCGTCGGCCGCTTCCTCCCAGTTTTTCCCTTGTTCCGCTTTCTCGGCCGAAATAAGGGTGAGTCGCAGTTCCAATGTTTGAATAGTTTCATTAATAACTGCTTGTTGTTGGGCCAGGTCATGATCTGCTGCATATTTAAATGCCTGCCGGTAGATGACCAGGGCCTCTGCGCCTTTGTTCTGGCTGACCAACGCCTGGGCCTGGTCGGTCAATACTGCAAGTTCGTTAAGGGCGGTCGCCCTTTGCACCGGGATATATTCACTTTGATAGCGCACCCGCCCTTTTAACCCTTCGCGAAGATCGGGAGATCCTATCAGCTTGTTAATTTCTTGTTCCAGTGCGTTTTTACGAAAACGGAGGACAGTGAGATTGCCAAGAATAGATTTAGCCCCCTCCAGTGTTTCAAGTGCTGGTTCAAACTGTTTTTTTTCTATTAACAACTGTCCTTTCAGTATATTAGCCTGTGATTGGCTGAGAACATTCTGATCTTTAAAGTAAAGTGAAAGCGTACCGATGCAAACCAAAAGGATCAAGGCGATCGCTAAGAAAGGCTTATAGGGGATCGCCTCCCAAAAGGCTGGTTTTGCTAATGACTTAGGGAGGGCAGGCGCCGTTTTTTTGGTGGTGTCTTCTGGCTTTTTTTCAACCAGCTCCTCTTTCTTTTTTGGCGGGCTGCTCGCCGGCTTGTCGATAAAAAACGATTGTTGAATACGGCCCCGCAGGGCATCAATTCCGGGGGTATCGCTGGCAATTGCCAGAAGATTGTCCGTAACCTCGAGCGCTTCTTCGTTTTTTCCGGCCTCTTCGAGTTGTTCGGCCAGTTTGAAGAGCTGGTCGGTTTTGCGGAGCACCTTGCCTATAGTTTGTTGTAACTCGTCGCGGTCAGGGATTTCGACTTTTACCGGGATATCGGTCAGTAGTTTGTTGGCGGTAAAAAATTTGTTTTGAGTTATCAGTTGGCGGATATATTCGATCTCCGAGGCATCCACTGTTTTTTCAGGTTTGAGGAAATCGTCATTTTCCAGGCCCAGAGACGCAAAGGTGTCATCAACAAGTGAGTCAAGTTCATCGATTGATTCTTCGATGTCAGCGATACTGAGCGAATCCAAAGGCAACTGGTTCTTATGGGTTTTGTACCAGTCGGCAGCTTCCTGATTAAAGGGGTCCTCAACATTGTATACAGTACCGCTTATCATTTCTCCGATATGGAGCACAAGTTCCGACAGCGAAGGGTTTTGCTGCCAACGTTCAGCAATACGGATGGCAGCCGGATCAAAATCGGGATGGAAGATCGCGGTCAGCGGCTTGGCAATCGGGGCGAAATGAGGATAGCCGAAAGGGAGGCTGATTCGTATTTTATGGATGTCACTGATACCAATAGATTGTGCGGCATCCTTGACAAACCCGCGGAGTTTATATTCGATCTCGTAGTTATCCGGCGGTTGGCCCTCGGTTTTAAGGATAGCTATATTGGGATATAGTTCGAGAAGCTCTTTAAGCTGTTCGTAATCTTCAGCAAGCTGCTGTGAACCCATGGCCATAAAAATGTCCTATGTCGTTTTGCTGTTGTTCGATGTACCCCGGGTCTGGCAGGAGAGCGGAAATCCTGATAGAGGGCGTTCTGACGCTGGTTATGATTACAGCCGAAATATTGTCTTGTATTGTATAGTATTTACCGAAGGGAAACAAGCGGGCTTTAACAGTGGGCCCGAAAAAATGATCAGCCCTCTATCCCGACAACATTCCATTGAGCGAACCTGGTTTCGTGTGTACATTAAAAACAATCGAACAACCTATCCTCCAGGAGATTGATGGACGCTTTTATAGCCCCGTTTGAAATAATCAACGCCAGAAACTGTCCGTTGTACAATCAGGACGATTGTTTCCTGCTGACCGACAAAGCGCTGGAACTGCCGGTTGGCCGTTTATCATGTCTTATTCTAGTGCGGGAATTGACCGGGTTGCTGTTTACCCTTATGCCGCATGTATCGACGCATTTTGCAGAACACCGTGAGACCGTTTTTACCTGCGGCGGGTGCACCGGGCTGATTAAATTCCAACTGACCGGGAAACCTTTCGCCAATAATTCGAAAAGAATTCTTTCGAAAATTCAGGAAAACAGTGAAGCTGTGATCAGCGGCAAGATCGAGGCGATCGTCCCGGCGGAATTGCTCCAGATTTTTCACATGCATCAGAAGACCGGCAGGCTGGTCATGGAGTTCGAAAACGGTTCGGCACGGGTGACCTTTAGGGAAGGCGGCCTGCTGGCAGCCCGATTTGACGATCTGGATAACCATGAGGCGGTCTATGCCATGCTCTCCGAAAAAAAAGGCACCTTCCATTTTATTCCCGGCCTACCAGACGCCTTGATGACGACCCGAGAGATTGGCGATTTTATGATGATTTTGATGGAAGGGCTGCGTCGGCTTGACGAAAACGAATAGGAAGTGCGGGGCTCGTCTGCGAATTTACGTCGTCTTGAAAGGCGGTAGATCTAAAATGCTCATGAAATTATCCACATGATAGCGCGCCGGTAGCGCGTTATTCTTGAAAGCGATCAGGTCGACGCCGACACTGGCGCAATGCTCACCGTCAATGACCGAATCCCCGATATAGATAGTCTCCTCAGGTCGCACCTGAAAACGATCAAAAATCATCAGCAATCCGTCAGGGGCAGGTTTGGGCCTCGGGGCGACCGTGGCCGTTACCACCATTTCAAACCATGACCGCAGCCCGAACGTGTCGAGGATGATTTCCATGGTGTCGGTTCGGTTGGTGGAAATGGCGGTATGGAACTGCGGCTTTATGGCCTCGAGGAAGGGTACGAGATCGGGCTCCATCTCCATATACTGCAGGTAGGGGGCGTAATCCAGACTGTTGCGGTAGGCATGCACCGTCTCAATGGATATCTGGGGGTGGTGGCGGAAGATATGGGCTACCGAATTATTGACATTATGGATATGCACATACTCGAGTTCGGCCTCGTTCAAAGGAGGGCAGGAGAAGACCTGGAGGAGGTGGTTGTAATAGATCCGATTGGACTCGCGGGAACTGAACATGACCCCGTCACAGTCAAAAACAACAAGTTTCAGCATGCGGTTACGATCCGATAAAGGGTTCACGGAAATAATCCGCTGGTTTCCCG
>CAIMMA010000521.1 GCA_903842475.1 uncultured bacterium | reverse complement strand
TAGATCGGTGGCCATGACCGGCGCGCCACACAGTTTATCCCGGCCAATTCCACGCACCACGGCACGGGTCCCTTCGATGGTGATATCGGCACCCATGCGCTTAAGTTCCGCCACATGCATGAATCGGTTTTCAAAAATGGTCTCGTGAATGATCGATACCCCATCTCCTTGCACCATCAAAGCCATAAACTGGGCCTGGAGATCGGTAGGAAAACCGGGAAATGGCAGGGTGGTAATGTCGATGCTACGCAAACGGCACTGACTTTTGCCGCCCACTTCAGGACAACATATAGTCATGGCCCGATCCGCCACAGTGATGTCAGCTCCACAGAGCAACAATTTTTCAGTGAGAGCGGGAAGATGTGCCGGATTACAATCGGCGATGGTCACCCTTCCGCCGGTGGCCGCTACTGCGATCAGATAGGTCCCGGTTTCGATCCTATCGGGGATGATGGTCGATACCGTTGCCTGTAGTCGCTCCACCCCATGCACGGTCAAACGATCAGTGTCTTTCCCTTCGATCTCCGCCCCCATGGCATTGAGCATATCGATGAGGTTGCCGACTTCCGGTTCTTTGGCGGCATTTTTAATAATCGTTTCGCCCGTGGAAACAACCGCGGCCATCAAAACGTTTTCCGTGCCCGTGACCGAGGGGATATCGAAATAGATAGTACCCCCCTGCATCCGTCCGGAAACACTTGCCTCGACATACCCATGTTCGAGCCGGGTGGTGACGCCAAGCTTTTCAAAACCTTTGAGGTGATAATTGATCGGCCGGGCCCCGATGGCACAGCCACCGGGCAGCGAGACCCTGGCAAAACCCGACCTGGAGAGGAGCGGTCCCAGCACCAGGACCGAGGCCCGCATGGTTTTGACCATTTCGTAGGGAGCTTCCACCCCGGTCATCTCATCGGTATTAATCCGGATCGTATTGCCGGTACGTGCCCACTTTGCCCCTAAAATCTCGAGCAGTTGCAACATCGTCCGGGTATCGCGCAGATCAGGGACATTATGCAGGGTATGCCATCCCGGAGCCAGGAGGGTTGCGGCCAGCAGGGGCAGGGCCGCATTCTTGGCGCCGCTGATGTGGACTGTTCCCTGGAGCGGTTGACCACCTTCAATGATAAGTTTATCCATAATGAACCGGCAAAGAAAAAGTAATATTTAGTCAATCATGCTGGCGGAGCAACCAACTGTAAACGGTCTCTAACTGCCTGTCGGTACATATTTTGCCTGCAGAACCCTGGGCCGTCCTGACCAGTCGTCGATAACCCGGACCTGTTCATACCGGTATTCAGGGGATCCAAACAACGCAGTTACCGCCTTTTTCTGATCCGCCCCAATTTCAAGCAGTATCCAGCCACCGGGTTGAAGGAATTTTTGAGCTTCAACGGCGATCCGCTCAATCACCACCAGGCCGGAGGCCCCGCCCGATAACGCCAGCAGCGGTTCAGCTCGAGCAACTTCCGGCTCAAGTTGTCTGATCTCCGCATCGGCAATATACGGAGGATTACTGACGATAAGATCAAATTTACAGTTAGGGTCGAGCCCGGCGAACAGATCGCTGCAGATCAAGCGTACCCTGTCGGTCACCTGATGCCGCCGCAGATTTTCCAGAGCCACCTCCAAGGCGGGCGTTGAAATATCGACCCCGATCACCGGGCAGTTGAGTTCCTTAGCCAGCACCACGGCAATAACCCCGCTCCCGGTGCACATGTCAAGGGCCTGCGAGCAGCAACGGCCTGAGGAAAAGATGGCTAAAGCCTGCTCCAGCAGAAATTCCGTTTCAGGTCGAGGGATCAGCACCGCGGGAGAAACGATGAAATCCAGTGACCAGAATTCTTGTACGCCGGTAAGATGCTGCAAGGGAATCCGCTGACTCCGCTGCGCGACCAGTTGCTGATACTGTGCCGCCATCCCGACATCCACGGATTGCTGGCAGTGAAGCACCAGCTGACTTCGGTTCAGGCCACTCAGGTGTTGGAACAACAGGCGTGCCTCCAGAACGGCCTCGCCCATTCCGGCCCGGGCAAGCTGCCGGGCGGCAGCACTGAGCAGTTCATCAATATGCATAGGACTGGAGTAAGGAAAGGCGACTAATGGGCCGATTTCAGCGCTTCGGTCTGGTAATGGGTAATGAGCGGCAGCACCACATCATCAAGCATGCCGGCAATCACCTGATCCAGACGATAGACCGTGAGATTGATCCGGTGATCGGTCACTCGTCCCTGCGGGTAGTTATATGTGCGGATTCGTTCACTTCTATCCCCGCTGCCGACCTGACTTTTTCTGTCCTCGGAAATTTTATCATGCCGGTCCTGCTCCATCTTGTCGAGTAACCGGGCCCGCAAAACCTGCAGGGCTTTGGCCTTGTTTTTATGCTGGGATCGCTCATCTTGGCAGATGACCACCAGACCGGTCGGCAAATGGGTGACGCGGACAGCGGAATCAGTGGTATTTACCGATTGGCCACCGGGACCGGAAGAACGGAAGATATCAAACTTGAGTTCATGGGGTTCAATCTGCAGATCGACTTCTTCGACTTCAGGAATAATAGCCACGGTCACCGCCGAAGTGTGGATGCGCCCCTGCGTTTCGGTATCAGGCACCCGCTGGACGCGATGCACTCCGGACTCATACTTTAGGCGTGAATACACCTGATGGCCGCTTACCAGGGCAATGATATCCTTAAAACCGCCGATCCCGATGGGACTGGAACTCATGACTTCGACTTTCCAGCCCAGGGTTTCGGCGTAGCGACTGTACATGCGAAACAGATCTGCGACAAAGAGCGCGGCCTCATCTCCACCGGTTCCAGCTCTGATCTCAAGAAAAATATTTTTTTCGTCCTTGGGATCCTTGGGCAGGAGCAGCAGACGGATCGCCTTTTCCAATTCGCCTTGTTTCCGGGCCAACTCTTCGAGCTCTGCCTTGGCGAGTTCCGCTAACTCAGGATCGTGCTGTTCAGCCCGAAGGAACTCCTGGTTTTCGACGATATCCTTACAGACCGTAGTATACGCCGTATACAATTCGGCTATCTTGGACACCAGGGAATGCTCCCGGACAATATCCCGATAATGGCGCTGATCATTGACCAGCGCCGGGTCGGAAAGCTGTCGCTCCAGAGCACTCAGCTTTTCGTCAATATCTCGTAGATTATCAAACATGTCCGGAATTCTTTAGAAAAAAAAACCCTCATGCCGCCAATCATTACCATGGCGAAACCATGTCCACCCGCAAGCAAGGGCAGGACCGAGGGTTTCGGCACAGGGCAAGGCCTGGAGACAGAAGGGTTGTAAGGAAAAACAGCAAAAAACTGCTTATTTCTTGGCGTTGCCTTGAAAACCGGCGTATTTTTTCTTGAATTTCTCAATCCGGCCGGCGGTATCGATCAGTTTTTGCTTGCCGGTGAAAAACGGGTGGCAGGCAGAACAAATCTCGACCTTCATCTCGGCATTCACCGAGCCGAGCTCAATAACATTGCCACAGGCGCAGGTTGCCTTGATTTGGTGATAATTAGGATGGGCATCTGGTTTCATGATCTCACTCCTTGTATAGAGATGTCCACAAAAAATATTTTTTGAAAAAGGATAGTAATATATCTTTTTTCGTCATTTGTTGAAAGAAAAAACAGCGACTACCGGTTCATTGATGCAAAAAATTCCTGGTTGTTTTTAGTATGCCCCATTTTATCAAGCAGGAATTCCATAGCATCGGCGGGATTCATGGAGGACAACAGCTTACGCAGTATCCATATCCGGTTGAGGTCTTCGGGAGCCAAGAGCAGGTCTTCTTTTCTGGTTCCCGACTTTTGGATATCAATGGCCGGATAGATGCGGCGATTGGCCATTTTCCGATCCAAAACGATTTCCATATTACCGGTGCCCTTGAATTCCTCAAAGATGACCTCATCCATCCGGCTACCGGTATCAATCAACGCCGTGGCCAGAATCGTAAGACTGCCGCCTTCTTCAACGTTCCGGGCCGCACCAAAAAACCGTTTCGGACGATGCAGGGCATTCGCCTCAACACCGCCGGATAATATTTTACCGGAAGCCGGGGTCACCGTGTTATAGGCACGGGCCAGTCGGGTGATCGAGTCAAGCAGGATCACGACATCTTTTTTGTGCTCCACCAAACGTTGCGCCTTCTGAATGACCATTTCCGCCACCTGAATATGTCGCTGAGGCGGTTCATCGAAGGTGGAGCAGACGACCTCGGCATCGACATTACGACGCATGTCGGTGACCTCTTCAGGACGCTCATCGATAAGCAGAACGATAAGGATAATCTCCTTATGATTAGCGACGATAGAGTTAGCTATCTTCTGCATTAACACCGTCTTACCGGTACGGGGCGGAGCGACGATCAAGCCGCGCTGCCCTTTACCCAGTGGCGCGGCTATATTGAGCACCCGCATGGACATATTGCCCGCTTCGGTCTCAAGATCGATCATCTGATCGGGATGCAGCGGGGTCAGGTTGATAAAGGCTGTCTTGTTTTTGGCGGCCTCAGGTAATTCATAGTTAATGGTGTCAACTTTGAGCAAAGCAAAATAGCGCTCATTATCCTTGGGCGCCCGGACTTCGCCTTCCACGCTGTCACCGGTTCGCAGATTCAGACGACGTATTTGCGAGGGAGACACATAGATATCATCGGGACCGGGCAGATAGTTGTAATCCGGGGCCCGAAGAAAACCGAATCCATCCTGCAAAACCTCAAGAACTCCGCCACCTCGTAACTTGCCATCCTCATCCGCCTGTTCCTTAAGAATGGCAAAGATAAGTTCCTGCTTGGTCATATTGCTGTACCCTTCAATATCAAGGGATGCAGCCAGGCTGACGAGATCTTTAATTTTTTTATTTTTCAACTCAGTTGGATTCATTGACCGGTCATTCCTCCATGAGGTCAGTACGATAATACCACCGACAGAATATCGGCTTTGAAAAGGAAATCTTTAATGGAAATAAACATGTTTGCTGATAAACAGGGCTCGCCAGCAATCCTGCGCTCATCACGCTGCAATAAAATAAAGAGTAAAGCCTAGAGATTTCTATAATTATGTGCAATGAGCTGACTGGATAAAAAGGCGGGAAAAGCCTATTGATATACAGGTATCCAGTTGATTCAACCGGTTCAGGCGGTGCGCGGCAAGCGGTCCGGTTAAATTATATATTGTTGTGTGAAATATCAGAACAAGAAACCGATAAGTACCGATCGATCTGTTGAGATGGTACTGAGCTAATTATTTGTTTAACGTTCGACTGTCAAGCACTTTCTTGACAAAATCAATTCGGAAACCTTGCGGAAGGCTCTTTCCCAAAGCAATGACGTGATCTCGGGTGGCCGTCCAGGCGCCGCTGTTGTCGATGACGAAATCGGCCTGGCGCGCCTTTGCTCCAAGATCCATCTGAGCAGCAATCGCCAGGGTCGCCTTGCGTCGCGACACGCCATCCCGCCGCATTACTCGGCAGCACTGCGCGCCCCGCCGGGCATATACCACAAGAACTGCATCAACCTCTTTCTGCCATCCAGCCTCATACAGCAATGGAATTTCTACGAGCAACAGAGGTCCGCGCCAGCGAGAGACTTCCAGCCGCATCGCTTCAAGAGCCAGCGGATGCAGCAGCGTATCCACCTGCCGACGGACATCATCATCCTTAAAGATTCGTTCGCGGAGACCGACACGATCGACCTCGCCGTCAGGTAAAAAAAAAGTATCGCCCCAACCGGCCTTCAAAGCAAACCAGCCCGGTTGATTGCGAGCCAACAAATGCCTGCAGCATTGATCAATATCGATCAAGGGTGCCTGGCAATAGCTGGCAAGCAGACGGGAGACACTGCTTTTCCCGGATCCTATCCCACCGGTGATTCCAAGCAGAAATGGCCTCAAGGGGTTTTTTCCCTCAAGATATCGAGCGCTTCCTGCATATCACCCCAAAGAGGGGCGGTAAAACAGCATCCTTGACCGGTAAAAGGGTGGTTGAAGCAAAGGGTACTGGCATGGAGCATCTGACGCGAAGGCTGCACCTTGCCCCCCCTGCCTACGGAACCGCCATAAAGGAGGTCACCGACCACCGGGCTCTTCACCGAAGCCAGGTGCACCCGGATCTGGTGAGTTCTGCCGGTTTCAATGCCGATTTCAGCCAGGCACCAACCGTTGGAAAAATTTTCGAGGACATGCCAGTTAGTCGCAGCGTATTTCCCGTGCGCTGGCCTGATCGCCATCTTCTTACGGTCCACTGGATGCCTGCCGACCGGCATGACGATCCTGCCGTCCCGTTCTCGTGGGCAGCGCAACAAGAGTGCATGGTAGGTTTTTTGAATCTTGCGGTTCTTGAAATCGGCCATCAAGGTCCGCAGGGCCAACTCGGTTTTGGCAACCAGCATGACGCCGGAGGTTTCCTTGTCCAGACGATGTACAATGCCAGGACGCCCCTCGTCGCCCATGGGCAGGTTTTCACACCGGTACAGCAACCCATGCACCAGAGTCCCGTGGTGATGCCCGCTGGCCGGATGCACAACCAACCCCGGAGGTTTGCTAATCACCAGCAGGTGGTCATCTTCGAAAAGAACGGGGAAATCTATACGCTCCGGCAACAGCGGGGAGGCTTGCGGTGGCGGAAAAATTACAGAAATGGTGTTTTGATCCCGCAATCGGTAGCCGGACTTTACTTGTTGGTCATCAACAAGAATTTGGGCGGCCTCGATCATTTTGTGCAATGAGGAACGGGAATGATCGGGAAACCGCCGAGCTAGAAAATGATCAAGCCTTTGCCCCGTCTCGTCCCATGACACCACATACGTCGAATGCCGATCAATTGGCGATGACGATTCGGACTGCGCGCAACAAACTTCCACTAATCCTGACATAGGATCTAAGGATATGAACCGTTAACAGAAGAGTTTTTCGATTTGTTTTTCGATATTTTCTTCTTCGGTCTGTTCAGCGAGCGACAATTCTTTGACCAAGAGATTCTTGGCGGTGTCCAGCATCTTCCGCTCGCCGTAGGAAAGATCTTTATCTTCTTTCAACAAAAATAAATCCCTCAGCACCACGGCCACCTCAAAAGCAGAACCGGTTTTTATCTTTTCCATGTATTCACGGTACCTGCGGTTCCAAGTCTGGGCGGTAATCTTAATATCCCTTTCCTTGAGAATATCAATAACTTTCACAACTTCATCGCTCGAAATAATCGCCCGTAACCCAACATTGGCACTGGTTGCAGTCGGAATCATTATGGTCATGTCGTTATCGAGAATTTTCATGACGTAAAAACTCTGATCAACACCGCCAATTGTCTGCTTTTCGATGGCTTCAATGAGCCCTACGCCATGGGCCGGGTATACCGCCATATCACCTTGTAAAAACACAGGGACCTCCAAAAACAAAAGTAGACTTACGCTGACCGGACACAGCGAGGGAGCTCGCACATAATCTTAAAATACTATACTAGCATATTTTTTGAATATTAGCAAAGACTGGATGAAGGAACTGACAGGTGAAAAATGAGCGTAACGGAAAGTATGATTAATATCTATTACCTATCGACGAATCAAACCGACACGACAGAGCGAACAGATACCCGCCTTGTTGAATGTGGCTTCAGCGACCATTTATCTTATTCATACAGACATCGATTCCTTTCTGCACAAACAAGGCAATCGCTTCTTCGACCAAAAGTTCGCGTTGACGAAATACCAACATTTCGGCATCAGTCATCTTTGACAACACGAACTGATCCACAGGTTGTCCCTGGCCCTCGACACTACAGCCAGGACGACCGATGCCGATTTTCATTCGCGCAAAATTCTGCGTGCCGAGGTGCTGGGCAATCGAGCGAATACCGTTATGACCACCAGCGCCGCCCTTGCTGACAATCTTGATCCGACCGGCATCAAGATCGATATCGTCGTGGAGCACTAAAATGTGCTCCAACGGTACTTTGAAATAGTCGATAAAACTTCTGACGCAGACACCGGAACGGTTCATGAAGGTCTGCGGCTTGAGACAGAAAACCTGAACGCCATAGGCACGTCCCTGACAGAACAGCCCTTGCATTTTAACAGTATCAACCCGCCATCCATTAACACCGGCAAAATAATCGACGAAAAAAAAACCGATATTATGCCGGGTTAGATGATAGTCACGCCCTGGATTACCAAGGCCTATGAGCAAAAAACTGGAATCTGCCATGAAAGAAACAGACGCGATAAACAGAACGAGCCGAAAATAATTTTCGGCTCGGAATCAATGCCTTTCAAGAAAGCCGAATGACGGCTTGCAAGCAACAACAGGGACAATTAATGAACGATTACGCAAAGAACATCAGGTTTGTCGAGCATTTCGACGTTCTCCGGGATCGGCAGATCGCCATACGTCAAGCCTGCACCACCTTGCTCCAACCCGGTTATATCAACCTCGATCACGTCAGGGATATCCAATGGGCAGCCGCGAAGCGTTATCTTATCCTTGAAGACTTGCAATTCTCCGCCAAGATCAACGCCTTTGGCTGTGCCGATATATTCAACCGGAACCGAAAATTTCAAGGCTTTCTGCAGATCAATTTCAAGAAAATCAACATGCACAAGATTTCCAGAAATTGGTTCTTTCTGGATTTCCTGAACCAGCACATTCCTTTTCTCTTTGCTATCTCCTGCAATCTGCAGGGTCACAACGGCATTTCGCCTTTGAATGAAAAGCAAATTTTTAAAAAGCTTGGCTGTATCAAATTGCAGCGGCACGGTTTCAGCACCACCACTGTAAAGAACGGCCGGGGTAATGTCCCGCATCCGTAACTGCCGCATCGGCCCTTTGCCAAAAACCGTGCGCACCTTAGACTCAATATTCACCTGTAGCATAAAAGCCCTCCCCCCTTACTCCGGGATCTATAACAATCGTTGTAACTCATTAAATTCAGACAAACAGATAACTGACGGAATCTTCATTGTGAATCCTGCTGATCGCTTCTCCAAGCAACTCTCCAACCGACAGTACCGTAATTTTCTCACACTGCCTGGCCTCATCCTTTAACGGGATGGAATTGGTCACCAAAAGCGATTTCAGACAAGATTTGTTGATACGTTCGATCGCCGGTCCGCTCAGCACCCCATGGGAACAACAGGCGTGAACCTCCTTCGCTCCAACTTCCTTGAGAATATCCGCTCCACCGCAGAGCGTTCCCGCGGTATCGACCATATCGTCCAGCAATATGGCGGTCTTCCCTTTGACATCCCCAATCACATGGACGGCCTCGCATTCATTGGCACGCTCACGTCGCTTATCGATAATCGCCAAGCCCGCATTCAATCGTTTTGCAAAAGCCCGGGTGCGCTCCACCCCGCCCGCATCCGGAGACACCATGACCACGTCGGTGAAACTTTCACGGATGTATTTCAAAATAATGGGAGCGGCATACAAATGATCAACGGGTATATTAAAAAAGCCCTGTATCTGGCCGGCATGCAGATCCATACAGAGCACCCTTCGGGTTCCGACCACCATGAGCATTTCCGCAACCGCCTTGGCGGTAATCGGTACCCTTGGCCGCACTTTCCGATCCTGCCGAGCATACCCGTAATACGGCATAACCGCAGTAATTCTTCGTGCGGATGCCCGGCGCACCGCATCAATCATAATCAACAATTCCATGAGATGGTCATTTACCGGAGTACAAGTCGGCTGAATGATAAACACATCGGCGCCGCGCACGTTCTCGCCAATCTCAACGGATATTTCGCCATCGGAAAACTGCTTGACCTCAGCCGCACCCAAAGGCACATTCAGGTATTCGCATATTTCCCGGGCGATTGCCGGATTGGCATTTCCGGTAAAAATTTTCATCTTGTTAGGCATGACGCATTATTCTCTTGAGAATGGCTGGGGCGGGAGGATTCGAACCCCCGAATGCAAGGATCAAAACCTTGTGTCTTACCGCTTGACGACGCCCCAGCCCATTTTCTGACACACTGATTGGATATTATTTTTATCGCTTTTCCGGTAACGGAGCAACGAGATAGGTGTATTCAAACCGGCGCTTACAAATGGCGTGACAGATCTCAGCACGCTGCCGATCGGCAAAAAGACCGAAGACCGTAGGCCCGGATCCCGACATCAGGGCAAAGGCAGCACCATTTGCAACCAACGCATCCTTCAACCGTTTGATCTCCGGATACCTGGAAACAGTCACCGCTTCGAGATCGTTATGCATTGCCGCCCATTGGGGCGCATCGCCAGAAAGGCTAGCACAATCAACCTCTTTCCTAGAATTTTTTAGGTTACTTGTATTTTTGTTTCTTGTCAATGCAAAATTCTGATAAACCCACTGGGTGGAGACAGGAAAACCCGGATTTATCAGGAGAACGCAATACCCATACAGGGGCGTAACCGGGGTCAGAATCTCTCCAATACCAGTGGCAAGAGCTGCAGAGGTTTCGGCAAGAAAAAAAGGTACATCCGCACCCAACTGCAAACCCAAATCGGCAAGTTCCCCGGCGGAACAGCCACAGTCCAACAATGCGTCCAACCCCTGCAAGGTTGCTGCAGCATCACTACTGCCCCCCCCCAAACCGGCCGCCACCGGGATGATTTTCTTGAGAGTCAGTTCCACCCCGGGCACCGGAATCGCTCGCCGACTTGCAACCGTCTGCAAAAAAAGGGCTGCCGCCCGATACACGAGATTATTTTTATCCTCGGGTAGCATGCCGCCGACACAGCGAAGCCGGATGCCTTTCTGCTCGCAAAGTTTAAGCTCAAGCTCGTCGTACAAATCGATTTTCTGCATCAGGGTCTCAAGGGTATGATACCCATCTGCCCTACGGCCGGTGACCCTGAGATACAGATTGATTTTCGCCGGCGCTTTGAGCGCAAGACGATCCGGTTGCATCATGCGAAACAGTGGCGACGGCGTCAGGAAAGCTTAACGAACCGCATCTTGAGTTCGTATAGGATACGAGTAAGCAACTCATTTTCATTGGGATCAAGGTTGCCCTTGGTTTTAGCGGCAAGCAGGGTCAGGGTGTCAATGGTATGCTTTGCCAGTTCACGATCCACAAGTCGCTGTCCTGTTTCCGGATGCGGCAGCTCGCCCATGTGATACAGCGCGGAGGTGTTGAGCGAAAGCACAAAAGAGGCAAAGGTTATTTCCGGCATCACACATCGACCGGTAGGATCCTTCACTCGACCTTCAGGGCACTCGCCGCAGCTTGAAAGACTATCACTCATAATTGTCCATTCTCTATCGATTCTCTTGTGCCCCTGCAACTGTGGCAAACGTTCCCTTGCTGAAACGATCAGGGCAATAATCCATGAATTCCAGGTGCCTCTGAGCAACCTCTTATAAAAAAAACCGATTGCCCCGACGCCCGCAGTGTCTTTTCAAAAGAAAAACACATGTTTTTAAATATAACGATAATCCTGGATACCCACAATATTAAAGTATATACTACAAACCCCAAAGCGGCACACGACCCTTCAGGCTGTTATCCGGTGGATCGGTTCAGCTTCTCCTTGAAGAGAAACCGCGCAGGCGCTATATATTTAGAATTTTCCGCGCCCAACCGGCGAAAAACAAAGTGTGTTGTTATCAACAGGAGTTCCGCATGGAAGAAGTACGCGTTCGCTTTCCCCCCAGTCCCACCGGTTATTTGCATATCGGCGGAGCCCGGACGGCGTTGTTCAATTGGCTGTTTGCAAAAAAACATAACGGTAGACTCATTTTACGGATTGAAGACACCGACGAGGAACGATCTACCCAATCTTCAATCGACGGGATAATCGACGGGCTGCAATGGCTTGGGCTCGACTGGGACGAAGGCCCTTATTTCCAAACCGAATTTGCCGCCGATCATGTTGCCGCAGCCCACCGCCTGCTCGCTTCCGGCCATGCCTATAAATGTTTCTGCACCAAAGAACTGCTGGAACAAAAACGCGAAGCAGCACTCGCCGACAAACGGGAATTCGGCTACGACGGAACCTGCCGGCACCTTACCGCCGATGAAGTCCTGGAGAAGGAACAGCAGGGCATCCCCTCGGTCATTCGTTTCAAGGTGCCGGTCCGCCCGGGTGCGCTGAGCTATGACGATCAGGTACTGGGGTGCATCGAACGCGCCTATACCGACATCGAGGATTTTGTCATTGTCCGTTCGAACGGTAAGCCGCTCTACCTCCTATGCAATGTGGTTGATGATATCCGCGATCGCATCACCCATGTCCTCCGCGGCCAGGATCACATGAGTAACACTACTCGCCAGGTCTTGCTCTACGAGGCGCTGGCGGCAAAACTTCCTGTTTTTGCCCATATGCCGCTCACCATGGATCTGCAGAAACGAAAAATTTCCAAGCGCAGCCATGGCGAGGTGGTTGCGGTCCAGTTTTACCGAGAGAAGGGCTTTATCCCTTGGGCGCTGTGTAACTTCCTCTGCCTACTCGGCTGGAATCCCGGTACCGAGCAGGAATACTTCTCCCGCGAGGAGTTGATTCAGGCCTTCAGCCTAGATCGGATCAGTCGGGTCAATTCGGTGTTCAACTTCAAGCCGGGCGACCCCAAATTTTTCACCGATCCAAAACTGATCGCCATCAACGAGCACTACCTCCGCACCTTGGACCTCGATGAACTCGGCCACCTGGTGCGCAAGGAACTGGAACAAGCCAATCTCTGGGACCCTGCCTATGAAGGCGCCCGGCGTGACTGGTACCTGTCCACGCTCAATTTGATCCGTGACCGTTTCCATACCCTCAAGGATTTTACCGGTGCAGGCCGAGCTTATTTCTCAGACGAGTACGACATCGACCCAAAGCCTTTGGCGAAAAACGTCACCAAATTCCCGGAACTCAGCACCTGGTTGCCAAAACTGGCAGAGCGGTTTGCGGCCCTTGCCGAGTTCAACGCCGAAGAAACCGAGCGGGTATCCCGTGAGCTGGCCGACGAATTGCAAATAAAACCCGGCGTCCTGATCAACGGCATGCGGACCGTGCTCACCGGCCAACTGGCCGGCCCCTCGATGTTCGAGATTGTCACCACTTTGGGTCGGGACAAGGTCATCGCCCGACTCTGTCATATCGACCACCTCTTCGCCTCGGCATAATTTTTTTAACCGGAACATCAGCCCCATGACTGCAGAAACAGAACCCTCGACCAAGCCGCTGGATTTTATTCGTCAGATTGTCGCCGACGACCTAGCCTCCGGAAAGCATCAAACCATCGTCACCCGTTTCCCCCCCGAACCCAACGGATTTCTCCATATCGGCCACGCCAAATCCATCTGCCTCAATTTCGGGATAGCGGTGGAAAACAATGCCACCTGCCACCTGCGCTTCGACGATACCAATCCCGGCAAGGAATCCATCGAATATGTCGAGTCAATCAAACGGGACGTGCGCTGGCTCGGATTTGACTGGGGAGGGCACCTGTACTACGCCTCGGACTATTTTGATCATTTGCACGATTTTGCCGTCGAGCTGATCAAACTAGGCAAGGCGTATGTCTGCCACCTCAACGGCGACGAGATCAGGGAACACCGCGGCACCCTGACCGAACCCGGCAAAGAAAGCCCCTACCGCAATCGGTCGATCGAGGAAAACTTAGCCCTCTTCGCCCAGATGAAAAACGGCGAACTTGCGGAAGGCGCCTGCGTACTCCGGGCCAAGATCGATATGGCTTCGCCCAATATCATCCTGCGCGACCCGGTACTCTACCGCATCATGCAGACCAGCCATCACCGGACCGGCGACAAGTGGTGCATCTACCCGATGTACGATTTCACCCATTGCCTCTCCGATATGCTCGAAAAAATCACCCACAGCCTCTGCACCCTGGAATTTGAAAACAACCGCGCGCTCTACGACTGGGTGCTCGATACGCTCGCCACCCCCAACCATCCGAGGCAGATCGAATTTGCCCGCCTCAACATCAACTACACGGTGACCAGCAAACGCAAGCTGCTGCAACTGGTCAACGAGGGGTATGTTTCCGGCTGGGACGACCCACGGATGCTGACCATCTCCGGCCTCCGCCGTCGCGGCTACACCCCCGCCTCGATCCGCAGCTTTTGCGCCACCATCGGCATCGGCAAACGGGAATCCTGGATCGATATGGGGGTCCTGGAAAACGCTATCCGCGACGATCTCAATCAAAACGCCCCACGGGTCTTCGGCGTGCTTGATCCGCTGAAAGTAGTGCTCATCAATTATCCGGAAGACCAGACCGAGGAGATGATCGCCCAAAACCATCCCCAAATCCCGGAAATGGGCGAACGCGCCTTGCCCTTTTCCCGGGAACTCTATATCGAACAGTCTGATTTCATGGAAGATGCCCCAAAAAAATTCTTCCGGTTAAGTGTCGGCCGGGAGGTGCGCCTGCGCTACGCCTACCTCATCACCTGCCAGGAAGTGATCAAGGACGATCAGGGCAAGGTGCTGGAATTACGCTGCACCTATGATCCCGAGAGCAGGGGCGGCACCGCTCCGGACGGCCGCAAGGTCAAGGGGACCATCCATTGGGTTTCCGCTCCCCATGCCCTGCGCACCGAGGTGCGCCTCTACGACCGCCTGTTTACCGCCGAATATCCGGACATGGACAAAGAGAAAAGTTTCATGGAATTCCTTAATCCGGCATCACTGACGGTTCTTCAGGACTGCCTGCTGGAGCCAGGATTACTCAACGCCACCCATGAAGCCCGATTCCAGTTCGAGCGGCAAGGATATTTCTGCCTCGACACCGTCGAAAGCACGGAGGGCAGACCGGTGTTCAACCGGATCGTCACCCTACGCGACAGCTGGGCAAAACTCAACGAACCGGGGTAACAGAAGAAACCATGCCTCTTATTAATCTGCGCCACATGGCGATCAACCAGAGCGGCACCATCGTTGCGGTCAAGGTAAGCGGCGAACTCGGCCGCCGCATCCGCGAAATGGGACTGGTCCCCGGCACTGAAATCACGGTGAAGCAACGAGCTCCTTTAAACGATCCGGTCGCTCTCCGGGTCATGGGGGGCACGCTGACCCTACGCAACAACGAAGCAGATTTCATCGAAGTGGAAATCACCCCCTGAGGTTTCCGGCAGAGGGCAGATTCCTGCTCTCTGCCCAGTTCCCCTCCTGGACTTTTGCTCCCCAACCGCCATCGCGCCTGCCAGCTGGTACGTTCCCAACGAAACATTGCGGCAATTCCGCCTTGGCAAAGCTGTTGACAGTGATCATTGTTTGGTGTACCTAAGAAATCATGTTGCAGCTGTAACTCGCCAGGCAAATGGTTTCTTGCATGTTTGCGTCAACCACTTCGGTTTTGCAGGCCCGACAACATCTTCAGGCACAGGTATTGTTCATGACCAAAGACCAACCCGAGCCCACCTGCCTCCAGCTCAGCGATATCGCCGCCCAATGCCTGCGCCGTAAACGATGCGGTCACGGGTCGGTTTCGGCGGGCACTCCCCTGCCAGACGCCTGCTGCAAGGGACGAATGCGGGTTTGCGCCATCAACGGTGACCGGCAGACCTGCGCCAAGATGGCAAATCTGGGGGTAAGGCCGGGCTCTGAGCTGGAACTGCTCTGCAAGGGGGGCGGGCAGCAGTGCCTGATCAAAATCAACGGCGGCACCATCAGTCTTGACGCGCCCACTGCCGCCAACATCCTGGTAGCACCGGCGTAACACCAACCTTAAACCGTTGTCCCTGGATGGACACCTCTGAGCCAAGCCAAGCTTTTCCACTGGAGGGAGATCTGTTATGCAAAATATTATCGTTGTTCTTGCTGTTGCCGGGTCCGTTTTTTTTATCGGGCGGCGCCTGTGGCAAACCTTCCGGAACCCAACAAATAGCAGCTGCGGATGCGGCTGTTCGGGTTGCTCCGCCGACGCCCGCTGCTCGCCCTTCCAGAAGACGCTTTCGCAATATAATCCCGGAGATTGACCGTCGTTGCCTGCGTGTTCCGGATGGCCTTCCGCCCGTAACCGGATTTCTTTGAGCCGGCAAGCTTCTGCAGACAGACAATTTGTTTGCCCTGAGACCAGCATCGGCTGATCCACCCTAAATCATCAAAGACAACTACCGACCGCACCCCTTCCGCCAACATTAACGCACCCCATACACTCCATGGAAAACGCCATCACCGTCGCCCTGGCCGGCAATCCCAACGCTGGAAAAACCACCTTGTTCAATCTCCTCACCGGCGCACGTCAGCATGTGGGTAATTATCCCGGAATCACGGTCGAGCAGAAAGAAGGCTGCTGCCTGCATCACGGTCAGGGCCTGCGCGTGGTTGACCTGCCGGGAACCTACTCACTGACCGCTTATTCGGTGGAAGAACTGGTGGCCCGCGATTTCCTGGTCAATGAAAAACCCGATGTGGTCGTGGATGTGGTCGATGCCTCCAATCTGGAGCGCAACCTCTACCTCAGCTGCCAGTTCCTCGAGCTCGGGGTGCCGCTGGTCATCGCCCTCAACATGATCGATGTCGCCGAGAAACGGGGGATTACCATCGATGCAGCCGTCCTGAGCGAACGGCTCGGGGTACCGGTGATCCCGATCGTCGCCCGAAGCGGCCGAGGCATGGACCAACTTCTGGACGCCGTCCTCACGGTTGCCGCCGGCAAGTCTCGTCCGCAGCCGGCCTTTCTCCGCTACGGCTCGGACATCGACGAGGCCCTCAGCGACATGCTGCCGTTTATCCGTCAATGCACCGAACTGACCGCCACCTATCCCGAACGCTGGATCGGGGTGAAACTGCTCGAAAACGATACCCAGATCAGCCAGAAAGCGATGGCCAGCCATCCGGCTGCGAGCGCAAAACTCAACGAACGCTGCGAAGCGGTGGTCAGCCATCTCCAGAATACCCTGGGGGTCTATCCGGAGGCGGTGATCGCCGACCATCGTTACGGCTACATCAAATCCATCCTCCACCAGGGGATCGTCACCCGAAAATTCGTCGCCGACCGGCTCTATGCCTCGGACAAAATCGACAAAATCGTCACCCATCGGTTTCTTGGACCACTGATCATGGCCGGTGTACTGTACGCCCTCTACACCTTTACCTTCACCTACAGCACCGTGCTGGTGAACTATCTGGCCTCCTTTTTCGCCCTCCTCAACCAAGGCGTCGATGCCCTCCTGGCCGACGGCCCGCTCAAATCGATGATCACCTCGGGGGTAATCGATGGGGTCGGCGGGGTGCTCGGTTTTGTGCCGATCATCATGTTCATGTTTTTCGGCATCGCCGTGCTCGAGGATTCGGGCTACCTGGCCCGGGTCGCCTTCATGATGGACCGGATCTTCCATTTTTTCGGCCTGCACGGCTCCTCGGTCATGCCCTTTATCGTCTCGGGCGGGATCGCCGGCGGCTGCGCCGTGCCCGGGGTCATGGCCACCCGCACCCTGCGTTCGCCCAAGGAGCGGCTGGCCACCCTGCTGACCGTACCCTTCATGAACTGCGGGGCCAAGCTGCCGGTGCTGACCCTGCTAATCGGCACCTTCTTTTCCGACCACCAGGCCCGGTATATGTTCCTCGCCACCCTGGCCGCCTGGCTGGTGGCCCTGTGCGCCGCCAAGTTTCTGCGCCTGACCGTGCTCCGCGGGGCTTCAACCCCCTTTGTCATGGAACTGCCGCCCTATCGCGTCCCCACCCTCCGGGGTTTAGCGATCCACACCTGGGAGCGGACCTGGCAGTATATGAAAAAGGCCGGCACCGTGATTCTGGGCATCTCCATCCTGCTCTGGGCTTTGATGACCTATCCCGGCCTGCCCGACGATCGAATCGCGCATTTTGAGCAGCAGCGCCAGCAGACCCAGGCAACCCTGAAACCGAGAATTATCGAAAATCATGCGGAGGAAGGGACGCTGAACAAAGCGCTGCAGGAAATCAAGGCAGCGGAAGCTATGGAAGGGCTACGATATTCCGTAGGGGGGCGCATCGGGATAGCCTGCGAAGCGATCAGTCGCTACGCCGGTATCGACTGGCGCACCAACATCGCCCTGATCGGGGGGATTGCGGCGAAAGAAGTAATCATCTCCACGCTCGGCACCGCTTATTCGCTGGGAGATGTCACTTCTGAAAACGCGACCTCCCTCAGCGAACGACTGGCTAAGGATCCGGGCTGGAATCCGGTGGTGGCCCTGGCGGTGCTGGTGTTCATCATGTTCTACGCCCCTTGCTTTGTCACCGTGGTCTGTATCGCCAAGGAGGCGGGGTCCTGGAAATGGGCGGCCTTCTCCATGGTATTCAACACCGTGTTTGCCTTCAGCCTGGCGGTGGCGGTCTATCAGATCGGCGCGCTACTGTACCTCCGCTGAGGAAAACCTGACAGAACCTCCTCGGCGTTGCCTGACAATTCAGGCCTTATACTCCTTGAACCGGCGAAGCACCTCGACCATCTCGGCTTCCGGCAAGACCGGCGGCTCGGCTACCTGCAGGGCCTGCAGGTAGATGCGCGCCAGGGTCTCGACCTCCACGGCGAGCGCCAGCACCCGGTCGAGATCAGCGGCAAAACAGATCATGCCGTGATGGGCCAGCAAGGCGGCGGAGCGGTCGGCCAGCGCCTGGATCACCCCATCCGACAAGTCCTGGGTGCCAAACGTGGCATACGGGGCACAGCGGATGCTGTCACCGCCCGCCATGGCAACCATGTAATGAAAGGCCGGGATCGGCCGTTCCAGGCAGGCCAGGGTGGTGCAGTACAGCGAATGGGCATGAAGCACGGCGCCTGCCCGGGAATATCGGCAATAGATGTCGCGGTGCATCCGCCATTCCGAGGAGGGCTTGCGGCTTCCCCGGGGCTGACCGGCCCAGTCCACCCAAACCAGATCCGCTGGCGCACACCGATCATAGGGCAGGGCTGAAGGAGTAATCAGGAAGCCTGCCCCGTTGCGAACACTGACATTGCCGGAGGTCCCCTGGTTCAGTCCCTGGCTGTTCATGGCCCGGGCAATGGCCAGCAGCTGTTGCCGCAGTTCGCTCTCGCCCATCAGCCGCGCTCCGGATAGAGGCCGAGCAGCCCTGCCCGGCTCGCAGCACAGATACCGCGCTCGGTGATCAGGCCGGTCACCAATCGGGCGGGAGTAACATCAAAAGCCGGGTTGACCGCCCGGGTGGCCGGGGGCGCTATCGATACCAAACGGATCGTACCCTCGGCATCCAGCCCCTGAATGCGCAGCACCTCTTCCTCGCCCCGCTCCTCGATGGGAATCTCCGCCACCCCGTCGCTCACCGTCCAGTCCACCGTAGACCCGGGCAGGGCCACATAAAAAGGCACCTTATTGTCAAAGGCGGCCAGGGCCTTGAGATAGGTCCCGATCTTGTTGCAGACATCGCCGTCGGCGCTGGTGCGGTCGGTGCCGACGATGCAGAGATCCACCCGGCCATGCTGCATCAGATGGCCGCCGGCATTGTCGACGATCAAATCATGGTCCACCCCGGCGGCCACCAGTTCCCAAGCGGTCAAGCTGGCACCCTGGTTGCGGGGCCGGGTCTCATCCACCCAAACATGGACAGGTATGCCCGCGGCCGTCGCCTTGAAGATCGGGGCCAAGGCCGTGCCCCAATCCACCGTGGCCAGCCAGCCGGCATTGCAGTGGGTAAGCACGTGCACCGGCTCCTTTTCGCCTTTTTCCCGCCAGACGGCCTCGATCAGTCCGGCGCCGTGACGGCCGATGGCCTCATTGGTCTGCACATCCTCCTCGCAGATCAGCCCGGCCTCGCGGTAGCTGGCGGCCAGACGCGCCTCCTCCGGCAGGGGCAGCAACACCCGCAGCATCCGCTCCACGGCCCAGCGCAGATTGATCGCGGTCGGACGACAGGCGATCAGGCCGGCGGCCATGGCCTCCAGGGCCGCGGAAGATGCCTCCCGGCGCAGCCCCAGGCAAATCCCGTAGGCCGCCGTGGCCCCGATCAGCGGCGCTCCCCGGACCAGCATCCGACGGATCGCATCCATCGCCGCCTCTAAAGTTTCCAGACGCGCCACCACCAAACCAAAAGGCAACTGCGTCTGATCGATGATTTCAACGCCAACCCCATCCGTAGCCAGCCAAATTGACCGGTACTCCTGCCCGTTAACCTTCAAAAATACGCCCCCCCTTGCAAAGAAAAAAACGCCGGCAATGGCCTGTGCGTCCGCCCCATACCCCTTGTTGGCGACACTACCTAACCAGGGCGGAGAGGGTCAAGGTATTTTTCCAAAACAATCCATAGGGGAGTTCAACGATCAGGCCTCAGGCGAACGCAGCGTAAATCCAACTTTTTTATCTATGGTTGCTGGATTTTTCCATTTTGCTCTGCTATACAGCTTAGAGTCTGTCTTTTTTAGTACTCCTTGCTTTTTTCTATCGGCCCAGCGATGACCAACGCCCACAACATTCTCAACAACCTCAAGGTCTCCGGCAACCTGCCGAGCATGCCACAAGTGCTCGTGCAGTTGATCGACAGCTGCCACGATGTGGACATCAAGCTCCAGGCCATCGCCCGGATCGTGGACAAGGATGCCGCCATCAGTGCCAAATTGCTCCAACTGGTCAACTCGGCCTTTATCGGCGCCCGTAAAGCCTTCACCAATGTGGAGCAGGCGGTGGTTTACCTGGGAGCGGACACGGTCAGGAACCTGGCCAT
>CAIMMA010000520.1 GCA_903842475.1 uncultured bacterium | reverse complement strand
TGTTTGCGTCCTTTTGCCTTGAGTGCATCGTAATAGAGCCGCCCCTGGGGGCACGTCATGGCTGTACCCCAGGCAGCCTGGAACAGTCTCTTTCTCAGCCAAGCTGGACCGCGTTTGGTTATTTTGCCATGACCACGCCAAGTGCCGCTTTCCTTGATCGCCACATCCAGGCCCGCATAGGCTATCCAGGATTTTGCGCTGGATACCGTGGGATCGAGAACAAAGGTGAAGAGCGCAGCATTGCGACGTGTAATCCCCGGAACTACACAGACACGTTCGATCGCTTCCTGTCGTTCCGGCTGGGTTTCCAACAGGTACGACTCCAATTCGGACAGCAAGTGTTCGTGACTGCTCTGGAACTGGCTGAGCGCCTTAACCGTTTCCTGGTAAGCATTGCCGGTTTCAAGGTGCAACTGGCTGAGCCGTTCCTGGTAGCTGGCCAGCGCTCTCTTGATCCCTTGAAGATGCTGTTCCTGGGAATGAATGAGGCCTAACGTATGGCGCACCAGACAATGGCTGCGGGTCAGCTGCAACGGCGGCGGCAAGTTGGGTTCGGTCAAAACCATCGCTGCCAGTACTTGGGCATCAACCCTGTCGGTTTTGGTTTTGCGAATCGCACTCTTGGCATGCTTGCTCGACAGGAGGGGGTTGACGACCCGGATATCCAGGCCGGCCTCACAGAGCATCACAGCTAAAACAAGATGATAATGACTTGTTGCTTCGCACAATATCGTGCCTTTAAAGTCCTGCTGAACAAGGGCCTTGGTAATTTCACCGATAGCTTGGGCGGTATTGTTGATCCTCCTGCAATAAGCGGTAGATCCACAAAGTCCCACGAGATCGAGATGCTTTTTGCAGACATCCACTCCAATCGCAGGGCAATTGGCGAGTTCGTACCAGGTGGAAACTTTCATGGACTTCATTGAGTATTCTCTTTTTTTAAGATAAGCGAGGGGATGCCTTGTGCCGTTTCATATTCGTTAAAGGGACTTTTGCCATACCCGTTAAAAGAGGCTTCAAGGCGCCAGGGTGAGAAGAGATTTTCGCATTTCGAGAGGCTATAGACCGTTGACACTTCGTCTCTTCTCCTCACCCCAACTTATCTGGTTTTGAGGCTTTTGCCTTTATATGAGGCTTTTGCCTTTATATGACACCGTCTGCAGACAATCATTCTGCACAAGCTCCGGTGCCACACCTTACTCATCTTTCGCAGCCCCTCTGTTTTTCCATTTGGAGTAGAGCACGGGCACCAGCGCGAACAGGCCGAGCAGGGCAAAGGAGCCCAGCACCCGGGGCGAGGCCACTCCAGCCAGCGAATCAATGGTGGCCAGACTGGCGCCGGCATTGACGTAGACAAAACCGCCGGGAATGATGCCCAGCATGGTGCCAAAGAAAAAGGTGCGCAACGGTAGCCGGGTGAGACCAGCGGCCAGATTGATCAGAAAGAAGGGAAACAGCGGCACCAACCGCAGAAACAGCAGATAATTGAAACCCCGGCTCTCCAATTCACGGTTGATGCCCTCCAGCTTGGCACCGAATCGACTCAGAACAACATCGCGCAGCAGATAGCGGGTCACAAGGAAAGCCAGGGTCGCGCCGATGGTAGCGGCGATATTGGCATAGACCGTGCCCATAATCGAACCGAAGACCGCGCCCGCTGCCAGCGACAAAATGGCCGCCCCAGGCAGGGACAGGGCCGTCTGGACGATGTAGATCGTCATGAAGCCCGCCACGGTGAGCAACTGGTGGGCGCTGTAAAAATCCAGCAATGCCTGTCGGTTGGCCTTGAGCGAGGCCAAGGTCAGGAAGCGTCCGAGATCAAGGACAAAAAACAGAGTAACCGCCAGGGCACACAAGACCAGCAGGATCATTTTGTTCCGGTTCATGGGGCCATCCTCCGAGCGGTCGAGACAAAGGGAATGCGCAATAACGGCCACAGGCCCAGTTCATCCTGGTTGCGCCACTCCTTCAGACCGATCTGCATGCCGTCATGGCCATCGCGGGGTTGGGCTGCATAGGTGCTGAACAGCCGGTCCCACCAGGGCAGATTAAAGCCAAAATTACTGTCGGTCTCCCGGACAATCACGGAATGATGGACCCGGTGCATGTCCGGGGTGACCACCAGAAGGCGCAGCCACCGGTCGAGAGGCAGCGGCAGGCGGAGGTTGGCGTGGCTGAACATCGAGGTGGCGTTGAGCAGGATCTCAAAGAGCAAGATCGCCAGCGGCGAAACCCCGAGCAGGGCCACCGCCGCCATTTTGATCGCCAGCGACAGGAGAATCTCGATCGGATGGAAACGGGTGCCGCTGGAGACATCGAGATCAAGATCGGTATGGTGCATCCGGTGGATGCGCCAGAAAAGCGGCGTCCGGTGGAAGAAGCGATGCTGCCAGTAGATGAGCAGATCGAGCAGCAACAGGCTGACCGCAATTTCTAGCAGGCCGGAAAAGGAGAGCAGGTTGAACAGGCCCCAGCCGCTGGCCTGGAGTTGAACCGCCAGGGCAAAGGGGGCCA
>CAIMMA010000519.1 GCA_903842475.1 uncultured bacterium | reverse complement strand
CCGATGACCGAGTCAAGGCAATCGTTGACGCCGGCGACGATCTTCTGGAAATCACCCTGATGCTTGCTGGCGTCAGCGCGGGTGGCCAGTTTTCCTTCCACCGCCGCCTTGGACAGCATATTGGCATCGGCCACCAGGGCGCGAATGGTGTCGACCATGCCTTTCATGGCGGCCATGACGCTGGTGGTATCGCCCGCGCTCAGGGTTACCTCGCGGGAGAGATCGCCGACTGCGACCAGATTGGCAATTTCACCAACCTGTTTCGGATCGCCACCCAACTGACGCAGGACGATGCGGGCGATGAACAGGCCAAGGCCGATGGCCAGAAGGGCTCCCAAGACCGCCAGAGTAGTCATGACCATGCTGGCCCGGTTGGCAAGGACGGTGTTCCCATCGGCTGTCATTTTGGCCTGGGCAATCTTAGCTTCCACCATTTTGGCAATAACGTTCTGTTCTTCCCGGGAGGCTTTGGCAGCATCTCCCTGGAGCAGAGCAGTGGCTTCAACCGCCTTACCTTCTTTGGCCAGGATTATAATTCTGTCCAGCAAGGGACCATAAACCGCCCGGGTTTTTTTGAATTCCTCGAAGAGCTTTTTTCCTTCCTCGGTGAAGAGGGTTTTTTCATAACTCGCGGAATGCTTTTCTATGTTGCCACGAAGGTCCTTAATCCGGCCGATAAAATTTTCCCGTTGCTCTGGCGTGGAGGCAGTAATAAGGTCACGGGCATTAACCCGAAGCCGCTGGAAGTCAGTCGATATATCGGCTATTTCGCTGAGCGGAACGGTGATCATCTCGTAAAGTTTGGTGTCGGCGGCATCAATGAGTTTAATGTTGTAAATGCCATACCCGCCGATAGCACCGGCAATGATTGCCACGGCAATAAAGCCGGCCAGCAGTTTCCCCTTAAGCGTCATGTTGTTGAACCAAGCCATGTCATTTCCCCCTTGTTGTGTTGTGCTTGTGAATATCGCCAAAACAGCTTGCCCGCTGGCCACGCCCTAGCGCGTGATCGGACGGTGCTTTTGTTGCCTCATCCTTTAAGAAACAGGGTTTGTCGAACTTTTCCAGCATTGCATTCCCTCCTCTTCCGTTGTCTTGCCATTGGTTTGATTAAAGGGCCTGGAGTCGTCCCCTCTGTTTCCTTTACCGCCCATCCTGTGGTGCCATGTTGCCATTGCCGTTATGCTCCTCGCGGTGGTGCCGCCTGTTCAAATTTCCGGATATTGTTCAGGGTATTGAGGATGATTTCGCGGCATCCTCTGATCAGCGGCGCATCGTGGCCGGAATAGATGCACTCGATGGTGCGCCCGGCCAGTTTCATCAATCCAGCCACATATTCCCGGGTGTAGGTCTCGCAAGGCTCGTTGGCCTTAAGCTGGGTGTCCCCGGAAAAGAGCGCCTTGGCGGTCGGCGCATACAGACAGATGGAGTCCGACGAATGGCCGGGGGTGTGGATGATTTCGAGAATGTCATTACCCGCCTTGACGAAGTGACCGTCGGGCAGGAGTTCATCAACCCCGGGGCCGTCGATACAGGCCAGCACCCGGCAATTGTAGCGCTCTTTGATCGCCATGACCCCGGCGGCATGGTCAAAATGGTTGTGGGTGAGAATCACCTGCTCCACCGCCACCTTGCCGAACCCGGTGGAAAGTCGCTCAATTTCTTCAAGGACAAAGCCATCGGTACCCGGATCGATCAGGGTGTTGACATCCTCGACCCGATTCCAGTCGCCAAGAATCAGATACGAGTTGCAGCTGTAAATTTTGCTGTTTTTCGCCAGGGGAACTATCCGCACGCGTCACCCTCCGACCTTTTTGTACAGTTGCGCATCCGGCACCACCTGGGTGAAAAGATGGGCCACTTCCTGAGGGAGCTTCTGGGTATTCTCGTTGGCGAGGTACCCGCCCGGCGCCAGGGCCTGGTGGAACATTTTGAAGACCTCGACCCGTTCCGGATACTGAAAATGGAGCAGCACATTCTTGCAGACGATCAGGCAGTAATCCTGGCCGACCGGTTTCAGCGACAGCAGATCGTGGTACTGAAAAAAAACCCGGTCGCGCAGGATGGCCTTGACGCGGGAATGCCCCGGTTGGTCGGCGGGCTCGAAATATTTTTCCAGCAGTACCGCCGGGGTGCGTTGCAGTTCCTCGACCGGATAGGTCGCCGCCGTGACCACCTCGCCGAAGTTGTTGGCACTGTCGTAATCGGTGGCATCGATGCGGAGGTTTTTAAAGCCGAAAGGGTTCATCTTTTCGGCAAAGATCATCGCGATCGTATAGGTTTCCTGGCCCAGGGCGCTGCCGGCGTCCCAGATTTTTATCCGACTTCTGCCGCTGGCATAGGGGATCATATGGTCGGCGGCGTGCTCCAGGGTGGGCTGATCGCGCATGAAAAAGGTGAATGCCATGATGTTTGCCTTATCTTTTAGGTTACGTTGTCACTTCCCGGCAATCGCGCCGGTCAGAGCTGGTCAAGCTCGCTGATTTCGGCCATTCTGGCCAGATCGCCGGGGGAAAGTATCAAGGCCACCGAACCGTCGCCCAGGATGGTGGCGCCGGATATGCCCTTGATATCCTGAAAAAGAATCCCCAGCGGCTTGATGACGGTCTGGTGTTCGCCGACCACGAAATCAACCACAAAACCAATTCTGATGCCCCGCACCGAAACGATCACGATCTGCTCGATTTCCGGTCGGCTGCCGACAATGGCGAATTGATCCCGCAGACAGATGTAAGGGGTCAGAGCGCCGCGGACCTTAGCCAGGTTACGGCCATGGGAGGCGTGCACATCGGCCCGCGACAATTCCACACATTCTTCCACCGCCCCCAGCGGCAGCACAAAATGGCTGTCGCCGATCTTCACCAGCAGGCTTTCGATGATGGCCAGGGTCAGCGGAATTTTAAGGGTGATGGTTGTTCCCTTACCCAACTCGCTATCCACCACGATAGTGCCCCGCAACCCCTCGATACCGCGCTTGACCACATCCATGCCGACCCCGCGGCCGGAAACGCTGGTGATCTTGGCGGCCATGGAAAAACCGGGGGCAAAGATGTAGCCATAAATTTCCTGGTCCGACAATTCGACGCCGGGTGGAATCATGCCCAGCTCAATGGCCTTGGCGCGAATAGCGTCGCGATTGATGCCGCCGCCATCGTCATGGATGGTAATCAGCACGGAATCGCCGGCGTGCTCGGCACCCAGACGGATTGTACCCGTGACCGGCTTGCCGGCGGCGGCGCGTTTTTCCGGTTTTTCGATACCATGATCGATGCTGTTGCGGATAATGTGGACCAGGGGATCGTTGAGTTTTTCGATAACGGTCTTGTCCAATTCGGTATCGGCACCGAAGGTCACCATTTCGATCTCTTTGCCCAACTCCTGGGAAAGATCACGCACCAACCGTTTGAATTTGCTGAAGGTGCTGCCGATGGGCAGCATGCGGATGTTGAGGGCAGTATCGCGCAACTCGTTGGTCAGTCGCTCCACTTCCTCGGCTATGGAGATAAAGTTGGCGTCGCCCAAGGTATTGGAAACCTGGGTCAGGCGGGCCTGCACGGTCACCATCTCGCCGACCAGATTGACCAGTTGATCCAGTTTATCCGCAGGTACCCGGATGCTGGCAGCAGGTTCAGGAGCGGCGTGCTCCTGCCTGGTTTTTTTGACATGCTGTTGCTCGGCCAGCGCCGATTCCACCTTCTCCGAAGTAACCGCACCCTGATTTACCAGCATTTCCCCCAGCGGCTTTTGCTGCTGCAACACCTTGTCGAGGGCCTCGGGGGTGATATCGCCACGCTCGATCAGGATTTCACCAAGCTTTTT
>CAIMMA010000518.1 GCA_903842475.1 uncultured bacterium | reverse complement strand
CCGTCCCCTACCAGTGGCAGGCCCGTCACATCGAAAACCAGCCTGGTGTGCTGTTCCGGGATATTCAGGAACGCGGGCCGTTTGCGCGCTGGACCCATACCCACCGCTTCACCGACACCCCGGACGGGGCACTGCTGGAAGACCAGATCGACTTCGCCCTGCCCGGCCAACCGCTCCTGCCCAGGTGTTCCACGACCCTGGTCAATCGGACGCTGGCGCGGGTCTTCCGGTACCGCCACGCCACCCTGCGAGATGACATCCTCCTGCACCAGCACTGCAGCCGCACGCCCCTGCGACTACTGATCAGCGGCGGCAGCGGGGTGCTGGGCTCGGCCCTCCATCCCCTGCTGACCACCGGCGGCCATGAGGTCTGGACCTTGGTCCGGCGGCGGCCCGATCGCAGCCGCCGGGAGATCTACTGGAATCCGGAGGGCGACGAGCTCAACCTTGCCGGCCTGCCCCCCTTTGACGGCGTCATCCATCTGGCCGGCGACAACATCGGCGAAGGCCGCTGGACGTCGGCGAAAAAGCAACGGGTCATCGACAGCCGGACCCAGGGTACCGGACTGATCGCCCGCACCCTGGCCGGCCTGCCCGTCCGGCCACGGGTCCTGCTCAGCGCCTCGGCCGTCGGCTTCTACGGCAACTGCCTGGACTGCTGCATGCGCGAGGAAGACAACCCCGGTCCGGATTTCATCTCCGATGTCTGTGCGCTGTGGGAGCATTCGGCACGTCCCGCCCAAGAAGCCGACATTCGCACCGTTTTCATGCGCATCGGTGTGGTGCTGAGCCCCAAGGGCGGGGCGCTCAACCGTCTGCTCGTCACTTCGGCCCTCGGTTTTTCCAGCCGTTTCGGCAGCGGCGAACAGTATATCAGCTGGATCGGCATCAACGACATGGTAGCGGCCATGCTCCATGCCCTGACCTGCGAAAACCTGACCGGACCGGTCAACATCGCCGCCCCTCAGCCGGTGACCAATGGCGAACTGATGGCCACCCTGGCTCGTGTCCTGCGCCGTCCTCTGCTGCCCCCGGTCCCGGCACTATTACTGAAAACTCTTTACGGCCAGATGGCTTCCGAGGTATTACTCGGCGGTTGCCGGGTCGCCACCGACAAACTGCAGCACTCCGGTTACACCTTTCGCCATGAAGACCTGGAGCAGGCCCTCCGCCACCTGTTGGGAAAATTTTAAGACCACGGCCAAACCGGAGAGAAAGTTAGAGTGAGTTGGCAATTCAAAAGTATCCTCCTGGTCATGATGACCATGGCCTTGGCCTGCGGTTTCCTGCACCATGTTTTCCCACCCGCACTCCACAATTTTGAACGGTTGCATATTTTTCTCTTCAACCTGTGCAGCGGCGGCACCCTGCTGCTCTATTTCACCGAAGGCCGCAAAACCTTGTCGCAGCGCGGCCGGCTCTTTCTGGTTTTGGCGGTTGGCTTTGCGCTATGCGCCTTCCAGCAATGGTATGTGCCGGCGTTGGTCATTCCCCTGATCCTGGCAGCCCTGGTGGAACAGGTGCGGATCGATCACTTCGGCAGCCGCTTTCCCCGCAGCCTGTTCTCCGCCAAGGAACCGGTGGCTCGTAAATTCCATCAGGCCGCCCTCCTCTGCCTCTCCCTGGGCCTCCTGTTTTCCAGCCCGGTGATCCTCAATTCGGTGTATCTGCAGTGGTTCACCATCGAAAAACTCAAGCTCGACACGTTTTTCCTGGGCTTTTCCTTTCCCATCTCGCTGATCTCGATGTCCGTTATCTTTTCCCTGATGAAAAAAGAGGAACTCAGGCTGACCGCACTGCTCAAGGAAGCCTCCTTCTGGATCATCAATCTCGGCGTCATCGTTTTTTTCATCTTTATCCTAGCCGGCCTGGTCACCAGCCAGGTGGTCATCGCCACCCTGCTGTTCCTGACCGTGGCTTTTATCCTCTATCTTTACTGGCACGAAGGTATCCAGTTGCAGCAGAAAGCTTTTCTCACCTCCGGCATTCTTTTTCTCCTGGTGACCTCGATCACCGGGATCGCTTATATCCTGCTCTCCTTCTCCAGCTACTATCGCCCGGAGATCAGCCACCCCCTGCTTCGCCTCCATGCCTTCACCGCCCTCTATGGCTGGAACATCAGCGGCTTGGTGGTGATCAGCCGACATGGAGACTTCCCTCTCCAACTCCATTCCAGCAAGGTCATCGGCCTCCACTGGCTGACCGTGCTCCTGCTTTGCCCGCTCGGCTATTTTCTGCCGTACCTGGCGGTGCTGGCGGTGCTGGCGTACGCCTGGCTGCTGGTCAGACTGTTCTTCAATCAGGGTGGGGTGGACCAGGCCTTGATCGCCGTTCAGGAGGAGACCCTGCACACCGCGGTTCCCGACAACGCACCACGCTCAGCATCCAACCGCCCCATGCCCCGAAACCGGTAGCCCCCTCGTTACTGCGTCCCCCATCCGGTAGAGCTCCTGCGCCGCACCTCGCAACGGATGAAATCTTCTTGACAGGCCGTTAACGGATTCGTTACACATTGTGGTAGAGAACCTATCCGCCCCTTACCCATTAACAGTCGATCTCCGCCCGCAGCATCTTGCCAACCCGCTTTTCCGGAGGTTCAAAATGTCCGTCCCCATCTTCCTGCTTGGCAGCGCGATGTTCGCTCTCCTGCTGTTGAGCAGCCCTGCTCCTGTATCGGCAAAGGATTCAGTCACCTGGATGGAGGCCCCCATGCCGCCCTATTTCATCAAGGAGGGTGCCAACCTGAACCAAGGCTATGGCGACGAAATCACCCGCATTCTCCAAACGCACCTGCCCGATTACACCCACGAGCAAGTCTCCACCAACATCACCCGGCACTTCTACAAATTCAAGCAGGGGGAAAAAGTCTGCAGCGTCGGCCTCTACCGAACCCCGGAACGGGAAGAATTCATGTATTTTTCCATACCCAGCTTCCTCACCCTGCCGGCGGTCATCATCATCAAAAAAGAAAAGTTCTCCTCCTTCGGCAACCGAACCTCGGTATCGTTGGACGAGATTCTCCGCAACCACCAACTGATGATCGGCCTGAGCAAGGATCGTTCATTTGGCACCGTTCTCGACGCCATTCTCAGCCAACACAGGGACCACAAAAATATCGTGGAAACTTCCGGTCCGGAACTCTCACTCAATCTGTTTAAAATGCTGATGATCGGCCGCCTCGACGGAGTCATCGGCCTGCCGGAGGAACAACTTTACCAGGCGGAACAGATGGGGATCAGAGACCAGTTGATGACCGTGACCATCGAAGAAAATCAACAAGGCTACGAAGGCTGGTTCAGCTCGGTAGGCTGCACGAAAAACGAATGGGGCAAAAAAATAATAGCTGACATCAATAAGGTATTGTTAAGCCAACGCCCCACCGAACCCTACCGGGCCGCCTATGAGCGATGGCTCGACCCCAACAGTATTGAAAACTACCGTACCGTGTACACGGAATTTTTCCTGAAAACCACCCGGTAACCGAAGAGCCCCGCGGCACCGCCGAGCTGGCTTGAGGGCTGGATGACGCCGCTGATCTCTGTATATTTCTGCCGTAAAATCCTCGACAAAGTAAGCAGGACAGCTTATTTTTTAAGCCTGATCCTAGATCCATGCCTAACGAAAGCACCACCTTCCCATTGCCACGGAGATCAGGCGACCGATTATGGATACCGAAAAAAAACAAAAATATTTCGTCAGCCGAAAAAAAACCGTCACTATCAAGTGCTTGGCGTGCGGCAAGGTCAGGACGGTGCCCGTCGAAAACCTCAATAAAAAAAGCCACTCCCTGACGATCAACTGCCCCTGCACGAAAACCTTTGAAGTGGACCTGGAATTCCGACACGATTACCGGCAAAAATCACACATCGTCGGTTCGTTTCGCGCCTACTCGTCCCCAAAGGAACGCTCTCGACGCTGCGTTATCGCCGATCAATCCCTGGGCGGCCTGCTGCTTCATGTCCAGGACGACCTGCCGATCAAGCACGACGACCGCTTGATCGTCAGCTATCCGTCGGACAGCGGTTCTCTCCGGGAAATCGAAAGGGTTATCAGTGTTCGCCATTACACACCGGGATCTCGTATCGGCGGGGCCTTTGTCGACGCCAAGGACCAGTTTCGGAGCCAGGACACGCTGACGGCGACCGCATAACATTGAACGCACTCGCCCGGATCCCCCTGCCATGAAAATCATTTCCCTTAAGGGGGACAAGAGCCGTCTTGCCGAGGCTGTCGCCTTCCTCAAGACCGCGGCCAAACCGGTGGCACTGACCGGGGCCGGAATTTCTGTGGGCAGCGGCATCCCCGATTTCCGCAGTCCGGGTGGTCTCTGGTCGATTTTTTCGCCGGAGGAATACGCCACCCTTGAGGTCTTCCACCGCCATCCGGCCAAGGCCTGGGAACTCTACCGGGCACTGGGCAAGGTGCTGCTCAATAAAAAACCCAACCCCGCCCATCGGGCCCTGGCGGAACTCGAACAGCACGGATGGCTCAGCGGCATCGTCACCCAGAATATCGACAACCTCCACCAGTTGGCCGGCAGCTGCCGGGTGTTCGAAATCCATGGCGACCACCAGCACCTCCAATGCCTGCGGTGCGAGCATCGCCAACCAATCGATCCGGCCCTGTATCGGACGACCGAGGTGCCGCACTGCCCGGACTGCGGATTTCCCCTCAAACCCAATGTGGTGCTGTTCGGCGAGGCGGTCCGCGACCTCGAGGCAATCCACGAATTTATCCAAGACTGCGACCTGCTGCTGGTGATCGGCACCTCCGCCCAGGTGTATCCGGCCGCCGCCCTGCCGGCGATGGTCCTGGGCCATGGCGGCCGCATTTTTGAATGCAACCGGGAACAGACACTCCCCCTTGCGGATTACGGCAAAACCCGACAGGCGGACCATTTCTTTTTCCCGGGCGATGCCGGCCTGACCCTGCCAAGCCTGGTCGAGGCCTGCCGGGCGGGGTCCCAATCCCGGTAAAAAAACGTTCTTCCCGACGATTTCTTGCCTTATGCCCGGATATGCGGTATAAGTGGTGCAAACGCCCGTTGCGTTTTCCTTTCCACTCAAGTTTTGAACATTCCAAGACGGTTGCCTGACCAATTCCGGTCAGGCGTTTTTTGTTGTAGTATACCCGACCGATATCCTTATTGCCCCTGACTGAGGCAGCAGGAAATCGTCGGGATTGACAGTCAGGCTCTTACATTCCGGATGGGGTCGTCTGTTAAAGGACAACAGGGACATACGCCGCAAGGCAAAGACCCACCCCAGGATATATCAAGACATTGCCGCTCATGAGGAGTAGCCTGATGACCACAGAGACCTTTGCCCAATTCGGCCTGCATGCCGAACTGCTGCAGACCGTTACCGATCTCGGATTCACCACCCCCACCCCCATCCAAATGGCCACCATCCCCCTGCTGCTCGCCGGCCGGGATGTGATCGGCCAGGCGCAGACCGGCACGGGCAAGACCGCTGCCTATGGCCTGCCCCTGCTCCAAGGGATCAATCCCCGCCAAAAAGGCGTCCAGGCCCTGGTTCTGGCCCCCACCCGCGAACTGGCCATCCAGGTGGCCGCCGCCATCGGGCGCTATGGCGAGCAATTAGGCATCAACGTGCTTGCTCTCTACGGCGGCCAATCCTACCAGACCCAGCTCCGCGCCCTGCGTCAGGGGGTTTCGGTGATCGTCGGTACCCCCGGCCGCCTGCTTGACCTGATGAAACAGGGCAGCCTTGTCTTGAGCGAGGTCCGGACCGTGGTGCTGGACGAGGCCGACGAGATGCTCAGCATGGGATTTGTCGAGGATATCGAATCGATCCTCGAAGGCATCCCCAGCGAACGCCAGACCATGCTCTTTTCCGCCACCATCTCCAAACGGGTCATGGGGCTGTCGGCCCGGTATCTGCGGGACCCGCAGACCGTCTCCATCACCCCGAAACAGCTCACCGGCGCCACCATCGAACAGCGCTACTACCTGGTAAATTCCCAGGACAAGATCGCCGCCCTGACCCGGCTGTTCGAGATGGAAACCATCGACAGCGCCCTGATCTTTGTCCGCACCCGCCTGGGCACCGGCGAACTGGCCAACCAGCTGACCTCCCGGGGCTTTGCCGCCGAACCCCTCAACGGCGACCTCAGCCAGGATGCCCGGATCCAGGTGCTCAACCGGTTCCGCAACGGCCAGGTCAAGGTCCTGGTGGCCACCGATGTCGCCGCCCGCGGCCTGGACATCGATGATATCTCCCATGTGTTCAATTTCGACCTGCCCGACGACCCCGAGGTCTATGTCCACCGGGTCGGACGCACCGGCCGGGCGGGAAGGGAGGGCATCGCCATCTCCCTGCTCACCCCCAAGGACCGCTGGCAGCTGCGCCGGGTCGAGGAGTACACCCGGTTCAAGCTCAACAAGGCCGAGCTCCCCACCATCCAGCAGATCGAGAATCACCGCCAGGCGTTGCTGATGGAGCAACTCGAGGTCTGGATCAAGCGAGGCCGCTGCCGCCGGGAACGGGAGGTGGTCGACATGCTGGTGCTGACCGGCCATGCACCCGAGGATGTCGCTGCCGCTGCCCTCAAGCTGGCGCGGGGCGACGAGAAAAAACGGCCCATCGACACCATCACCCCGCTTAAGGAAGAACAATTCACCCAGAATCAGCGCAACGACCGTTTTCCCAAAAGGACCGGCCCGGGAAGCTCCGCCGGCGGCAGTCGCCGTCCGGACCGGGACAAGGGCATGGTGCCCTTAAAGCTCGACATCGGCAGGGATGACGGTATCGGGGTCAACCATGTGGTAGCGGCCCTGGCCCATTTTTCCGGCATCACCAGCGCGCAGATGGGCAAGATCCGGCTGGAATCGAAAACCACCCTGGTCGATGTGCCGGAACAGATGGTCGGCAAGCTGCTCTCGAAAAACGGGGCCTACCGGATCGGACGGCGCACCATCAATCTCGAACGCGCTTGAGCCGAACCTGCGGCAGCCGCCCAACACCCGCTGCGAGGCCGACAACAAGCCCCTGATGGCGGCTGCCACCAATGACCGCAACCGACCCTGCCGGAGAGACCAAGCTCTTCAGCAGGGTTTTTCTTTGCCGCGGGTTGCCGCCCCGCTCCCAGCGGGTGGTTGCCCCGGAACCGACAACTCGACTCGCCGGACGGGCAGCCAGCGCTTGCCCGCATCCGTGACCGCACCGCAGCCCGCACCCCCTGGATGCACAACCCAGAACAACGAGTATCTTTCCTCTTTCCTTCTCCCGGAGTACGCCTTGCATGGACGGAAGAATTGTTATCATTGACGATGACCGCGAATTATCGCAGATGCTGGAGAGCCGGCTTTCCCGACACGGGTTCAGCATCGCGGTCTGCCATTACGGCCGGGATGGCCTGGCAACCGTGTCCAGCGACACCGTTGACGTCATCCTGACCGCGCTCAATCTGCCGGATACGAACGGGATCGAGCTTTGCCGGGAAATCTCGACCAAATGGCCGGAGATCCCGGTGGTGATCATGACCGCCTTTGGCAGCATGGAAGCGGCCATAGCCGCGATCCGGGCCGGAGCCTATGATTTCATTCCCAAACCCTTTGATTTCAGCATCCTCCAGTTGGTACTGAGCCGTGCGATCAATCACCGGCATCTCCAGAAAACGGTCAAACGGTTGAGCCAGGCCCTGGAACAGACCCGATCCTTCGACGAACTCATCGGCGAAAGCCAGGTGATGCAGGCGATGTTTTCCAAACTGATGCGCATCGCCGATTCCGAGGCCAGCGTTCTGCTGACCGGCGAGTCCGGTTCCGGCAAGGAGCTGGCGGCACGCGCCATCCACAAATTCAGCCGGCGGAGCAGGCAGCCGGTGGTGGCGATCAATTGCTCGGCCATGCCCGAGCCCCTGTTGGAAAGCGAACTGTTCGGCCATGTCAAGGGCGCCTTTACCAATGCCCACTCCGATTACCAGGGCCTCTTCCTGGCGGCCGAGGGGGGAACGCTGCTGCTCGATGAAATCGGCGAATTGCCGCTGGCTCTGCAGCCCAAACTGCTCCGGGTGCTGGAAGATCACTGCGTCAGGCCGGTGGGGAGCAGCGTCGAAAAGCCGTTTAATGTCCGGGTGATCGCCATCTCCAATCGGGACCTGGAGACAGCGGTCAGGGAAGGCGCCTTTCGGGAGGATCTGCTCTATCGGCTCAATGTGATCACCGTGCCGGTGCCGCCGCTACGCACCCGGGGCACGGACATCCTCCTGCTGGCGGAAAAGTATATCGAGCTGTACGCCTCCCGCCAGAACAAACAAATCGACGGGATGACCAACGGCACGGCCCAGAAGCTGCTGGCCTACCGCTGGCCCGGCAATGTCAGGGAACTGCGCAACGCCATGGAGCATGCGGTCACCCTGACCGACCATAAAAAGATCATCCCCGACGATCTTCCGGAAAAAATCCTCCACTTCCGCTATGATCACACCCTGGCGATCGGCGGCATACCCGGCCCCGGAGAACTGATTCCAATGGCGGAGATGATGCATCGTTACATGCACCACGTGCTCAACATGGTTGGCGGCAACCGGACCCTGGCCGCCCAGATCCTCCAGGTGGACCGCAAGACCCTGTACCGCAGACTGCACCAGCAAAATGAGGAGCCGGCCAGTCCCTTGTCCACCTCGTTTCTCGGATCTTTCGGTGCCTAGCCGCTGCCCGTGCCGGGCGGGGCATATTGCCCCGTCGAGGCATATTGCCCCGCACGTTGCTGAACATCGTTTTTCAAAACGATCTAGAGATGAACCAATTCCGGCTTCCCGGCAGAATCCCCGGCAGTGAGTCCTCCTTCAGCACACTTCGCATTCCCCCAGAATCACGCCATTTTAAAAAAAAATCCTCGTCTGGAACGCCCTCCGCGCCTTCCGAAAATTTTGTCTATCAAGGAAAAATCCCGATGGGTTGGCACCTGGCACCTTTTATGCTT
>CAIMMA010000517.1 GCA_903842475.1 uncultured bacterium | reverse complement strand
GGATTGGCCTGCCGATGGGGTAGGGTTTGGGATTGGGGGGGTGGGGGGGATTGACGCCTGGCCCTCAGGGCTTCTGGATCGGGCTGATCCTGGCCCTGACGGCCGCGTCGGCGCTGCTGGGCTACCGGGTGTGGGTCATGCTGCGCCGATTGGAAGGCGCAAGGGGACAGCGGGTCACAACAGGCCGTCCATGACCTCAAGACACATGTCCGCCTTATTGAGGGTGTAGAGGTGGACCCCGGGCGCACCGCCGGCCAGGAGACCTTTGACCTGCTCACGGGCATAGGCCACCCCGATCTTGTAGACCTCGGCAGCCCCGCCCTGTTCGTTGGCCTTCATCAGTCCGTTGATCAGCTGCCCCGGCACCCGGGCATTGCATAACTGGAGGGTGAATCGCAGCGAAGCCAGGCTGCGGATGGGCAGGATACCCGGGATGACCGGGACCGTGACTCCGCGGGCCCGCAACCGTTCGACATAGTCAAAATAGACCCGGTTGTCGAAATACAGCTGGGTGATGATGAAATCGGCGCCGCTGGCCACCTTGCGCTCCATGACCGCCAGATCGGCGCCGAAGGAGGGGGCCTCGGCATGGGCCTCGGGAAATCCGGCCACCCCGATGGCCATGCCGGGATGCTGCCCACGGATATAGGCCACCAGGTCCGAGGCGTGGGGAAAGGTCTTGAACAATTCCGCATCGGTGCCGGTAAACCCGGCGGGACGATCACCGCGCAAGGCAAGGACATTCTCGATCCCCAGCGCCCCGATGGCCGTAAGGAAACCGTCGATCTTGTCCTGGTCGGCCGCCACCCCGGTGAGGTGGGGCATGATCTCAAACCCGCAGGTTCGGATCAATTGCTCGCAGATCTCCAGGGTATTGGACTGGGTGGAACCGCCGGCGCCATAGGTCACCGAGGCGAACAGCGGCTGCAGTTGCTGCAGTTCCCGGGCTGCCGCGAGGAATCCCGGCCACTCCTCCTGTTTTTTGGGCGGAAAAAATTCCAGGGAAACAAACGGACGCTGGTGTTGGATCAGTTGAGGAATCTGCATCCCCGTACTCCTTGTTCAATAAATTGTCACAATGCAAAAGGGTTGGGTGCCCGAAGGGAATGCCACCCGATCCGGGCGCCCCTCTGCCCATAAAAAATTTCGCGCAAGCTTCCCAAAAAAACAGCCGATAAGCAAATCAGGAAAGATTCTCTTTTGCCACGGAGGGCAAATCATGACACGCAAACAAGCGATCCACATCCTGATGCTCAGCCCCTGCTACTGGCTGCTCGACCTGTCGGCCCGAAACCAACTGATTCGGGAATACCGCGCCTCTTTCGAGGCGATCTGCTGCCGGAATTCCGATTCGGAAAAAAGGCCGCTGCGCGTTTAAGTCTGCCGCCGTCGGTGGCCGCGCTCAGCGCTGCCGGGTTTTCTTGCCGCCCCACAACGGATCCTGGCCGAAACGAGCCTGCCACCAATCGTCGGGGTCGTAGGGGTCCAGTCCCTCGGATTCCAATTCCTCCCGCTGCAGGGGGAAACGATAGTCATTGCAATAGCGCATCAGCAGTTCGTAGGCCGCCGTGATCCGGTACATCTGCTCGCTGCTCGGTACGCCGGTGGCGGTATCCGGATGATGGAGCTTGCTCAGGCGGCGGTAGCTGCGCTTGATCTCATTGAGCGTCGCTCGGTCCCCTAACTGCAGCAGCGACCTGGCCTGTTCGATGGCCTCCCATTCCTGGCGATTCACCCCTGGACCTCTCCCGGCTTTTTCCACGACTTTTCGGTGCCGCTCAATAACCGACCGATGTTCTGATAATGCTTGGCCCAGATCATCGCCACGATACAAGCGGCTAATCCCAGTTTCCACCCCTCGGCCTTGAGGAGAAAAAGCCATCCCAACATGGAGGCCGAGCCCAGGAGCGAGCCCAGGGAGACAAAACCGGACAGCCGGACCGTCGCCATAAAGACGAGCAGGCACCCCGGAACCGCCAGCGGGGCCAGATACAAAAAGGTTCCCAGCGCCGTAGCCACTCCTTTGCCGCCCTGGAACCGCAGATAGACCGGAAACATATGCCCCAGGACCGCGGCCGCGCCGCACAGGGCGACGATCAGATCGCGCCGGGGCGTGTCCTGGACCAGGAACGCGGTAAGCAACATCGGCACATACCCTTTCAGCAGATCAAGGAACAGGGTCAGCACCCCCATTTTCTTGCCGAGCAGGCGGGCGACATTGGTGGCCCCGATGTTCCTGCTGCCCTGGGTGCGGATATCGATGCCGCTCCCCCGGGAGACCACCAGGCCAAAGGGTATGGCCCCCACAAGATAGGAGAGGAGAATGCAGAAAATGCCGGTGCTGTTCATAGGCTCTTGTTCCGGTAAGGTTGGGTTCCGGTAAGGTTGACAGTCGTTGTTTGGGAGTGCCGTTTTTCCCCCACCCCTGCTATGCCTTATTGTGCCGGAAGATCATTTCCAGCTCGCAGGCGGCGGCATAGGCGGCGATTTCGTCTTGCAGCAGTCGGACATAGGGACAGTCCATCACCGCGAGCAGCGATTGGCGAAGACGGAAAATCGGTACTCCGTTTTCCTCCTTCCGCAGTGGTTCGACCACATACGGAAAAATCTGGGGCCGACGGCAGACCTCCGGTCGGTCCGAATAGACCAGACAGCGACCCGATGCTTCCAGGTTCGGACAACGGCTGGTGCGCGGCAGGATCAAACTCCAACCCGACTGCCAATGGATCAGCGCCGGGTCCGGACGATCGAAAAACACACCGCCGGCACCTTGCAGCGGCGGCTCATCACCGACCAGATGCGCCCTGGAAACCGGGGTGTCAATCTGTTCCAACCGAAAAAAAATGACCTCGCCGGCCTGCAGCGGTATTTCAAAATAGGACTGGACCATGGACGCCTCCGGTCCGACACAGCACAGGAGGCAACCGCAGGGGCCGCAGAGGAGGCTGTTAATCTGTTCCAGTTCCCTGGTCAAAACCCGTTGGGACACCAGCGCGATGGCGGCGGTCATGGCATCCACCGGGTTGCCCTCGCCGTCGACCACCTGCTCCTCCGGTCGCTTGCCGGCTTTCAGGGCCTCCAAGGGTCGGAGCAGGTCGGCATAGGGGGCCAGTTCGGCCGCTGCGTGCGCATAGCAGGCATAGCCGGTTTCGATCTCGTCGGGCAACTCGGCAATCACCTCGTCGACCGTGGCGAAATCGCCGGTCAGATACAAAAACTGGACAATCCCCACCAGCGGCAAAACCGGCCGATGCAATGCTGCCAATCCCGCTGCGAATGCTTCTCTCTCTACCATCTCCACCAGACTCCGTGCATAGTTGGCTTGCACCCTACACAAAAAAAAAACGAAAAACAAGCGGCCACCGCGCCAAAGGGGAGGCGGAAGCGATGCAGGCGCCTTTACAATACCACCTAAACTGATTACATAGCAGCAGATACTCCCACGTAAAACGGTGCCTGCGCACCACGAACAACTCGTGCCTATGACCATCAGAAAGATCATTACCTATCCCCATCCTGTCCTCCGGGAAAAGGCAAAACTCGTCACCATTTTCGATGAAGCGCTGCAAAACCTGGTCAAAGACTTGGCGGACACCATGTGGGACGCCCCCGGTGTCGGCCTGGCGGCCAACCAGATCGGCATTGCCCAGCAGGTGGTGGTCGTGGATCGCTCCAACCCAGAGCACCCGCGCCAATACATCACCCTGGTTAATCCGGTGCTCTCGGCAGGCGAAGGCAGCATTATCGATGAAGAAGGCTGTTTAAGCGTCATCGAATGCACGGCCAACGTCAAGCGCTTCCGCAAAATCCATGTCACCGCCCAGGATGTGTTCGGCAATCCTCTGGAGTTCGATGCCGAAGACCGCTATGCCCGGATCATCCAGCATGAGGTCGATCATCTCCTCGGCACCCTGTTCATCGACCGGCTCAGCTCTCTTAAACGCGCCCTCTATAAAAAGAAGCTCAAAAAGCTCCTCCAGGATCCGGAATGAGCGCACCGCTCCGTATCGTCTTCATGGGCACGCCGGATTTTGCCGTGCCCTCGCTGCAGGCGCTGCTGGACGGTCCCGACCAGATCGTGGCCGTGGTCTGCCAGCCCGACCGCGAGCGCGGCCGCGGTAAAATTCTCAGCCCCCCGCCGGTGAAGGTGATCGCCGAACAGCACGCCATCCCGGTGCTGCAGCCGCCATCGGTGCGCAAGGAGCCTTTTTTCGAACAACTCAAGGCCCTGGCCCCCGATCTGCTGGTGGTGGTGGCCTACGGCAAAATCCTGCCCGGCGCCCTGCTGGCCCTGCCACCCCTGGGCGCCATCAATGTCCACGGTTCGCTCCTGCCCAAATACCGGGGTGCCGCCCCGATTCAATGGGCGGTGCTCAACGGCGAACCCCAGACCGGCATCACCATCATGCAGCTGGATGAAGGCATGGACACCGGTGATATCCTCCTGACCGTGCCGGTGCCGATCGGACCCCGGGAGACCGCCGGCGCCCTCTTTGATCGTCTGGCCCAACTCGGCGGCCAAACCCTGACCACCGCCATCCGCCAGCTGAAACTGGGACAGCTCCAGCCGCAACCACAGGATCATGCCCAGGCCACCGACGCGCCAATGCTGACCAAGGAGCACGGCCATCTCGACTGGAGTCTCCCGGCCGCGCGCCTGCATTGCCAGATCCGCGGCCTGGATCCCTGGCCTTCGGCCTATGGTTTCCTGGCCGGCAAACGGCACCGTTTTTTCAACCCCGAGGTCGTCAAAATGCAATCCGCCGAACAGCCGGGAACCATTTTGCGCGCCGACGGTCAGGGGTTGCTGATCGCCGCCGGCGTCGACTCGCTGCTGATCCGTGAAATTCAGCCCGAAGGCAAAAAACGGATGGCGGTTTCGGCCTGCCTCTGTGGAGCCCGCATCGGGCAAGGAACGCTCATTACCTGATGAACACCGCCTATCTCGACTGTTTTTCCGGGGTCAGCGGCGACATGCTGCTGGGTGCCCTGCTGGATGTCGGAGTCCCCGAGTCCTCGCTCCGCGAAAGTCTTGCCGCCCTGCCCCTCCACGGATACACCCTCACGGTGGCTCACCCGGTTGTGCAAGGATTTGCCGCCACCCGGGTAACGGTGGAGGAGACGCACCACGAGCACCACCATGAGCATCACCACCACCATGCCCATCGAAACCTCGCCGAGATCACCGCGCTGCTCGGTCATGCCGCCCTGTCGCCATCCATCCGCGACCGGGCTATTGCGGTCTTCACCCGTCTGGCCGAGGCCGAGGCCGGGGTCCACGGCACCACGGTCGAGCAGATCCATTTTCATGAAGTCGGGGCGGTGGATGCCATCGTTGACATCGTCGGCACCGTGGCCGGTTTGGAATATCTGCGCATCGACCAGCTGATCTGCTCGCCCCTGCCCATGACCGGCGGCTGGGTGCGCTGTGCCCACGGAGAAATCCCCCTGCCGAGTCCGGCGGTCTGCCGATTATTGGCTGGGGTGCCGGTCTACGGCGAAAATCTGCGCGAGGAATTGGTCACCCCCACCGGGGCGGCCCTGGTCCGGGAGCTGGCGCAGGGGTTCGGACCGATACCGCCGATGCAGCTGGAACGGACGGGATACGGGGCCGGTTCGCGGCAACGCGCGGACGGACGGCCCAACCTGCTGCGTCTGCTGCTTGGCCAAAGCACAGCGGTGGAGGAAGCCCAACAGGTGGAAGTGATCGAGACCCATCTCGATGACTGGAACCCCGAATATTGGCCGCATGTGAGCCAGCGGCTCATGGGTGCCGGCGCCCTTGATGTCTGCCTGATCCCCATGCAGATGAAAAAAGGCCGGCCCGGATTTCTGCTGCGGGTGATTGCGGAACCGGCAGACCGCCAGGCCGTCACCACCCTGCTGTTCACCGAAACCAGCGCCATCGGCCTGCGGTTGCGTCGGGAGCAACGACTCACCCTGCCCCGGGAAAGGATCACCGTGACCACCCCCTGGGGCCCGGTCGCGGCCAAAAAAATCACCACTCCGGACGGTGTGGTGATTACGCCCGAATTTGAGGCCTGCCGGGCCGTGGCCGATGCCCACCAGGTACCGCTGCAGTCCGTCTACGCCGCGATCAGGTGTAGTTTTCCGGCAGCTCAATCCTGATTGCGCCCATGGATCGTGTAATGATGTTCATCGCCACCGGGGCGTATAGCGGCTATCTCCCCAAAGCCCCCGGCACCTGGGGCTCGGCGGTGGGGGTGCTCATCTGGCTGGTGATCGGCCGGATGGAACTGCACGCTTATCTCATGGTGGTCGGCCTATTTTTCCTCATCGGTGTCGGTTGCGCCGGGGCTGCCGAAAAAATCATCGATCGCTGCGACCCCCGCCCGGTGGTCATCGATGAAATCGTCGGTCAGCTGATCGCGCTCACCGCAATGCCATTCCATCCTGTGGTCGTGATCTCAGGTTTTCTCTTGTTTCGTTTCTTTGATATCCTCAAACCATTCCCGGCGAACTGGATTGACCGACACCTCCACGGCGGCTTGGGCATTGTCTTGGACGATGTCGTCGCCGGGTTGTACACTTGGCTGCTGCTGCAGCTCGGCCTCCGGCTCTACGGATTATAAAACCGTTCTCTTGGGCAAACACCACAAGAGGCGGCACCGCGACCGGTTTCATCGACTTCCCGCCCTGCCTTTCCCGGCCGCTTGGCTCCAGCGGCACTCGCCTTGCTGGAAAAGGAGTGGGAACCCAATCGCCAGTTAGCGTCCATCCAGAAAAAACCACTACATTCCAAAAAAAATCAGCCTATCTTATCACCCGGAAAAACAGGGTGCTTCCACGATTGCGCGCAGCTTGCGAAAGGCAACTTCTTCCCCATTCACCGAGCGGCTGGCAAAACAACCAAAACCGCAGTCGGTATTGAGAAACAACTGGTCGGGGCGGTAGTATTCCAGGGCCTTTTCGGCCCTGGCGACGATGAGCTCCACCGGCTCCACCTCGTCGGTGCGAGGATTGACCACGCCCAGGCTCAATTCCCGGTCTGACAATTCCCGCCCGACTACCTCAATGTCGTCAGCCCTTGGGGTGGCGTATTCAAGCACGAACTGGTCGACCTGCATCGGCTTCAGGGCCGGCACCAGCCAATGCAACCGGTCGTATAGGTTTGCATTATACTTGTCATTGTGATACTCAATACTCAGCTTGAATGGACCATTGATAAGTCTCAGTTTAATATGTTATAAAATCGAACCATTATCATATAGCTAAATCTAATATTTATATGCATGAAATAGGTAAATCCTATCCATCCGGCGCTGAGTATAATTTGAGCAGTGCCGGTTATTTTTGTAAAAGGGGCCTTGCATGAAGGGGCCTGAAGGCGAATCCAAGCAATGAAGACAGGAGACAACGGTCACTGCAAGAGATGTCTCGTCAGCCTGAGCTCTCCAGTGGGGGAACGCGGCATACGCTGGTTGCTCTCTGGCATCTTTATCTATTCCGGACTGATGAAACTCATTGACCCGCAAAGATTTGCCGTGGTCATCTCCGGTTTCGGCCTGCTGCCCGATGCGCTTATTTTTCCTGCAGCGCTCCTCCTGCCCATCCTGGAGGTCGTTGCCGGGGTTGGGCTTGTTTTTTCTCTTCGCGGGTCTCTCGCCGCTATTGCGGGAATGCTGGTCCTCTTTATGGCTGTTCTCATCTACGGCATTCACCTCGGGTTGGACATAGATTGCGGTTGTTTCGGCCCAGAAGATCCCGAACAGGCCTACAAGGGGCTGAAGACCGCTTTGGCAAGGGACCTGGTGCTGATGGCAGGTGTGCTGTTTTTATATTGGAGTCGCGGTCGATCTCGGTTGGAGACCGGTCGCTTGGAGCAATAACTGTCTAGTAATCTTAAGGAGAAGAACGTTATGCAGAAAAAAGGGATGTTCCAAGGGGCAATAGCCTGCCTGTTCATTCTGGGGCTGAGTGCTTCCGCATTTGGTTTTGGAACGGACAAATTTAAGGAAGAGTTGAGCAAGGAACAAGAAGCGGTCAAGTTGACCCGGGAAGTGCAACAAGGTGGCTATGGCATCGTGACCACCGAAGAGCTGAAGGGCATGATCGATGCTGGCAAGAACATCTTGATCATTGACACCATGCCCTACGAAGATTCATACAAAAAAAACCATATTCCCGGCGCCAAACAGTTTCTTTTCCCCATTCCGGAGATGAAAGAATGGGACACCAAGGAAACTGGCGGGAAAAGTATTGAGGAGTTCAAAACACTGCTCGGCCCTGACACCAACAGAACGATTGTGGTGTATTGCGGTTTTGTCAAATGTACCCGAAGTCACAACGGTGCCGTCTGGGCGAAAAAACTCGGGTACACCAATGTGCTCCGTCAACCCGGCGGGATTTTTGCCTGGAAAGGTGCCGGTTATCCGGCCGACTCCATTAAATGATCGCAGCGCCGATTGCTGGGGAACGGACACTTTCCTCAGCGATGGTGCTTTGCAGCCGCCTCTGGCCTGACCTCTTGTCCTTACGTCGCCAAGTTCTTCCCGCTCCTTGCTCCCTTGTCCTGCCCGAAGTGCGCACATAGAGGAGCCGCCACCCTCTGCAATGACCGCGGCATCGATGCCTCTGGAGTCTTGAATTGGAAAAACCTGTTCATGTTCCCCCTGTGGGAAGAGTCTCGCCATTGGAATTTGCACTCGAAAATATACGGGATTACTGTACCGATTGTGGTGCCTGCGTGGAGAGTTGTAAGTTTTTATCACAACAGGGTACCCCCGGGTCCATTGCAACCGGATTCGATGGCAACTCGCCACTCCACCGGAAAATCGCATACGTATGCAGCCTCTGCGGTCTATGCACTGCAGTGTGTCCGGAAAAACTTGATCCATGCCGGTTGTTTCTTGAAATGCGGCGGCAACACCTAGAGGCCGGACACTTTGACAGAACACCCTATCGCACCATCATCGCCTATGAAACCCGTGGCCGTTCCTCCCTTTTTTCTTGGTACGGACTGCCACAGGGATGCGACACGATTTTCTTTCCCGGATGTACGCTTCCCGGTACCCGGCCTGCGGTCACTGTGCAGATGTACCAGCAACTCCGTCGAATCATACCGTCGCTCGGATTTGTGCTTGATTGTTGCACCAACCCCTCCCATGATTTGGGCCGAACGGCCTACTTCCAAACCGTTTTTGGTGAGATGCTCGACTGGCTCACTGGTCACGGTATTCGATCCGTGCTGACCGCCTGCCCGAACTGTACCAAGATTTTTCGCCAATACGGCCAGGGGCTTACCGTGCAAACGGTCTACGAGATTTTCCATAACCACGGTATCGGGAGGATCCTGGCCGGCAATATCAGCTGCGAGGTAAGCATCCATGATCCCTGCCCGTTGCGTAATGATCTTCAAGTACAAACTGCGGTCCGGGGGCTTGTATCCGACTTGGGACATACCATCGTGGAAATGAAGCACCATAAAAAAACGACGCTTTGTTGCGGGGAGGGAGGATCGGTTGGCTTTGTCGATCCTCAATTGAGCCACGAGTGGCGAACTCTTCGTCAGCAGGAGGCGGGAACTCGAAAACTCATTACATATTGCGCCGGTTGCACCAGCTTTTTAAATCAAGTGACCCCAACGGTTCATATCGTGGATCTGTTATTCCGGTCGGCCGCAGTATGCAGCAACAATCTGACTGTTGCGCAGGCACCGTTTACCCACCTGAATCGTCTATTGTTGCAGCAGAGAATGAAGAAAATCGTCCACGATCCCAATGGATCGTTCTCGTCCGGCTGACAGGAGGGGCAACGGGTTAGTATAGTTTAATTGTACGAATCAATGCCCAGGGGTCCCCTCGGTTTGGCTCGCACATATCTGCCTTGCCCCCGAGCGATGCACAAAATGATTGTCCACCTTAAAAAGACCGGCGCGTACTAACATGTCCGGTTAATATTTAACAAATCTGATGGGTTATGGTTGCCGCACCTTGTTTAAAAAATAGGCGCCCAGAACAAAGAGCGGCAGCAGGCTGAGCACCCCCCAGCGGCTGTCCTCGCTCAGGTGGCTGATCAGTCCCATGAGAAAAGGGCCGATAATCGCGACAAACTTTCCAGAAAATATTATAAAATTCGAAAAATTCCGCACTCTTTTCCGGAGGGATCAATTTGCCGAAATAGCTGCGGCTCAGGGCCTGAATGCCGCCTATG
>CAIMMA010000516.1 GCA_903842475.1 uncultured bacterium | reverse complement strand
GTTTTTGGGCGCGTTTGGCGACATCGTGGAAAACCATCCAGGCGATGGCGAACAGCAGGGCAATATAGATCCAGCGGACTACTTTTTCAACCGAGCCGAGCCGTTCGAGCCACATGACCATCTGGGCGCCGGCTTCAAAACCAACGACCGTACCGACCAGCATGATCATACCGAGTTTGTAGTCAACATTGCCGAATTTGCCGTGGCGCATGGTGGAGATCAGCGATTTGCCGGCCATGTGGGCGATGTCGGTACCAATGGCAAAGGCCATGGGGAAACCGAGGATGTTAAGGCCGGGGGTAACCATCCAGGCGCCGCCCATCCCGAAGAAACCGCCGATGATGCCGACGCCGACACCGAGGATGATGAGACCGGGCCAGAAAATTTTGACGCCGGCGATGGGCATGAGAATATAAAGCCATTCCATGAGATTATCTCCTTAAGAGCGAATTAATGTTCAGCGAGTTCACGGTTCTTCAGGTCAATGCCGATCCAGTTCATGATAATATCGGCGATCACTCCGAAGAGCACTCCGGTTACCGGGATGATGAGGATGGTCAGGAGCATGAAATAGACGTGGCTTTCGTTGTAGAGGTTAGCCCACCAGGCCATGATGCCATCGAGTTTGCGGGTGTCCGCCACGATGACGACCGGTGCCGCTTTGCCGCCGGCGGCCAAGCACCAGCTCGGGGTGAACAGAACCAAGGTCATGAGCGCCCACCATAACCGCTGTAGTCGTTTTTTCATCTTGTTCTCCTTGTTTGTTTATATTGCTTTGGCTCAATACCCGGTGTGTTCGAGTTCCGGGAGGGTCACGGAGTGAAAATCCAAGCGCCCCAGAGGGGGAGTCTGAAGCGCTTGGATCGGCTGGTCTTTTCTAAAACGGGGGAGTGCGGTCCCTGTTGGAGAAAACGAGCTGTCTTTCTGTAATCAAAGGCTGTGCCAGTTATCGTGCAATAAAATTTAATGATTGAAAATCAATGTATTGTCCGGAAAATTCTTGCCTTATTGCGTCATATCTGGCACCACTCGTGGAGTGTTTTCGTGATTTATCAAGCTGATCTCGTAAGGAGAGTCGGGTATGCGCTATTCTTATCCTCCGCTGATCAATCCGGTTCTTCGGGCCGGTAGTTCGATTTATGCCTGGAGTATCAGTAAATTTCTTGTTATTTTAGGGACTTTATTGATAGGAGCTATCCTCGCCGTCACGGTGACGATCACGTACTATATCGCTGCGTCCTATCTTAATCAGGCCTATTCGCGAAACGCTCAGACCCGGGCCCTGGCCCAGGCCTACGAGATTAATCAATTGCTGGTCGCGGCCCGCTACCAACTGGAATTCTTTTCGCGCAGTTCGCTTTCCCCGGAATCGATCATCAGTCATTTTTCAGCGCAGTCGGCTGAGGAGCGCAATCGGTATCGGGAAATCGCCTTCCAGGGGCAGACCGCCGACGAGCGATTTTTCCTGGTCAACAACGGCACCGCCATGGTTCCGGTGCCTCAGGATCAGGCGCTGGGCGCAAAATTCGGGATTTTCTCCAGTCGCGACCAGCTGACCGATCGATCGGCCGGATTTATCCAGATCAGCGACCCCATGGAGGTGATCTACCCTGCCGTTCCGATCGAGGGCACGGTCCAGGCCGTCACCATGCATGTCATTCGCCTGGCCACCCCGGTGTATGGATCGGATAAAGTCTACCGGGGGCAATTGACTCTGTCGGTCGATCTGCCGCGGATGCGCGATATTATCTCGCTGCATAGTTCGACCCAATCACCCCTGTTTCTTTTCCCGCAGGAAATCGAGCAGAAGAAGAGTTTCTTCTTCGATGCCTCCGGCTGGCTGTTGTTTCAATCCGAATCTCCGGATCTCCCGCAGGCTGAACTCTCGGTCGATCAGTTGCGCACCGGATTGCAGGGGGATGTCGGCCGGCCGGGATTCAATACCGCTTTTCGTCCCAGCTCCGAGCACGAACTCTATTGGGGCATGGTCACCGATATCCAGGCCGGCAAACCCGGCCAGACCCTGATCAGCAGACCCTTCATGGCCCCCTCGGGAACCGACAAAACCCTGTATCTCAGTTATGTGCCGATTGTCTTTCATGAAAATCCCAAGTCGCAGCGGATTGTTGGCGGTATCGGCTGCGTGGATACCAGCTTTGTGTTCATGGCCTCCACCTATCGGATTGCCGGAGCGCTGGCGATCTGTTTGGGCATGAGCCTGCTGCTGGTATTGCTGGCCATGTATTATGTCAGCCGTCG
>CAIMMA010000515.1 GCA_903842475.1 uncultured bacterium | reverse complement strand
GCCTCGCTTGCGAACCGGCCATATTGCCAGTCCTGCTGCCGCGCCACCACCTTTTCCACGGTGGGCAGGTAATCTTCCGGCAGGCAACGGCTGTCGGTTCGCGGATAGGTAAGCAGTTTATGCCGCTCGTAGAGGGCCTGGGCCAACGACAGGGTATTCTTGGCCGAGAATCCGAAGCGACTATTGGCTTCGCGTTGCAGAAGCGTAAGGTCATAGAGCGGGGGTGCGCCCTTGGTGACTTTTTTGCTGGACTCCTCTACCTTTGCCGGCTTGCCCAGGCAACGGTCGACGATGGCCGCAGCCTGCTCTGGTTTCCAGATACGGTTACGGCGGCCATGGCTCTGCTCCTCATCCTTGGCAAAGGCGGGGTCGATCCAGACCCCTTCATATTGCATGGCACCGCAATCAAACCGGGCATGCAGTTCCCAATAGGTGGCGGGGACAAACTCACGCCGTTCGATCTCGCGTTTGACCAGCAGCGACAGGGTCGGCGTCTGTACACGGCCGCAGGGTGTTTTGCGGAACCCGCCGAAACGGGAATTGTAGCAGGTCAGGGCCCGGGTCGCGTTGATGCCGATCAGCCAATCGGCCTCGGAGCGACACAGGGCGGTGTCCTCCAGCGGCAGCATTTCCTGATTGTCCCGGAGTTTGCTCAAGCCCTCGCGAATCGCCTCCAGGGTCATGGATTGCAGCCACAAGCGTTTGATCGCCTTGGCGTCCACCGTGCGGTTGGTCGCCTGCTTGAGGATATACTTAAAAATGAGCTCGCCCTCGCGGCCGGCATCGCAACCGTTGACAATCACATCCACATCCCGACGGCGGATCAGTTTGGTCAAGGCATTGAACTGCGGCTTGGTGTCGGGCAGTACCGCCAGGGGAAAGACCTCCGGCAGGATGGGCAGATTATCAAGCGTCCATTTGTGCAGCTCAGGATTGATTTCCTCGGGATAGGCGATGGAGACCAGATGACCGATGGCAAAGGAGACGATATGATCGTCACTTTCAAAATGGGTCTTGGTTTTCGTAAATTTCCCAGGTAGCGCCTTGACAATATCGGCGGCGACACTCGGTTTTTCGGCGATGATCAGAGTTTTTCCCATGAAGCGCAGGTTGGCCGGTTACTGTAAAAGGTTGGTGAAAAATTCCCGCAGGCACAAATGCCAGCGGTCCGGCTGGGCCAGATAACAGGGGTGCGGGGCATCTATAAAAATTTCTCGTCTGGCATCGGTGATCCCGGCCAGCAGGATATCGCTGTTGGACAACGGCGATATCTGATCCTCGCTGCCCCAGACGATCAAGGTCGGGGCGGTAATGCCGGGCAGGGCCGCTCGGTTGTCTTCAACACCGACAGCCCCAGCCAGCACCAGGCCGGCCAGCGCCTGCGGATATTGGATGCCGAATTCCAGGGCGATACGTCCGCCCATGGAGGGACCGACGAGCACCACCGGCCCCAACGATAATTGGCCGATCAACCGGTGCAACACCTGGGTGGACGCCAGATCGGCGGCAGGACTTTGCCCAAACCCCGGCATATCGACGGCCACCACGTGCATCCCCGCTTCAGCAAGCATATCAAGGGTGCCGAGCTCCCGCCAGGTCTGGGCCTGAAACTTCATGCCATGGAGCAATATAACCGGCAGCCCCGCAGGATCTCCGCCCTCCAGCAAGTGGAGCACGCACCCGCCAAGATCAATATTTTTCGATGTTATTGTATACATTTAACACCCTACTCGCTGACTGACCGCTCAATATCGAACCACTTCCCAAGGTTGCAAGCTGTCACAGAAGTAAGCGACCTGCGCCTCTTTGTCAACGGTCCGAGGCTCTCTTTTCTAAGCAATCTGCAAGGAAGAAGAAGAAATACCGGAGAGAATAAGAAATATTTTCGGCTGAAAAGAACAAAGGGAATCCTGTCGGAAAAACGGTGCCGCCTATGCACCGATC
>CAIMMA010000514.1 GCA_903842475.1 uncultured bacterium | reverse complement strand
CTCGAGTGCCAGGTGGTTATCAGGGTGATAGGTGACCACCGAAAGGATATTGTTATTCAGCTCGAACGGCAGGATCAGATGGTTGACGGCAAAGGATTTGGGGATAGTCTTGGTGACGATCTCGATATCCAGTTCCAAGGGATCGAGTTTTTTAAAGGGAATTTTGAGACCGCTGCTGACGGCCCGCATGATCATCTCTTCGGTCAGTACCGTTTTTTGAGGACCGCCGGTCTCCAGTGCGAGGGAGACGATGATATCGACCAGGTCGGGCACCCCTTTGTCCAGTTTGAAGTCGTCATCCTGTCGGCGGCCGCCGAATTGCTTGAGCAGTTTTTGGCGCTGCCTGCCGCGATGGAGAACAATGAGCTGTCGCTGTTCCGGGCTGAGCATCTGCTCCTGGACGAGCAGATCGAGTAAGGCTTCACTGTTGAGAAATGACATGGGGCGTAACCGATGGGGGTTGAAACCGATAGTTCTGCAACATTCCTCCTGCTCGGGCAGAGGAACAAGGGGTTGTGGCGGTCCGACGGATTGTCAGGGGCGTGCTCTGTCCGATAAGGCCGGAAGCGGCGTACAGGTGGCAAGGGGTAGGGCGCTGCCTTGGGAGCATGGATGCCAACGGCGGGAACGACCGGGGAAAATGTTGCCTGCCGCCGGTTCGACCGATGGGCAGGTCGGAGATCGGGGTCAGTTCGGCCAGCCGTAGGCACCGATCAGATCGACGAAACGGACCTGTTCGAGGGTCTGCACGGTGATGATGCCGTCCCGTTTTTCCACCACCTGCAATTCCTGGGAGTCCTGATTGCCCACCGGCATGACCAGGCGGCCGGGATCGGCCAATTGGGCCAGGAGCGGTTCGGGGATACGCGGGCCGCCGGCGGTCACCAGGATGCCGTCGAAGGGCGCTTCCGCGGGCCAGCCGACCGTGCCATCGTCAATGCGCGAGACAATGTTATGGTAGCGGAGCCGGTCGAACACCTTTCGAGCCCGTCCCACCAGGCCATCAATCCGTTCCACGGTGAACACCTTGCTGCAGAGGCGGGAGAGAATCGCTGCATGGTACCCCGATCCAGTACCGATTTCCAGGATTTTTTCCGAGCCGTTAAGTTGCAGGGCCATGGTCATGAGCGCCACGATGTAGGGTTGGGAAATGGTCTGGCCGCTGCCGATCGGCAGGGGGAAATCGCCATAGGCGTGGGCCTGCATCGCATCTTCGACAAACAGGTGCCTCGGCACCAGACGCATGGCATCCAGGATTTTTTGGTCGTTAATCCCCCGAGCAATCAGTTGCTCTTCAATCATCCGTTCCCGGTTGATGTCAAAGGTCGAGGGTGGGCTCACTTGACCTCTTCCCAGGTATAATCTTCCATCCATTTGCGATCAGAAGTGTTGAAGTTACGAAATTCGCAGCTGCTGACCACGTCATTCTGGATGGTGACGATAATCATCTCGTACCCGGAGGGGCCGGTCATGGTGCTGAGGACGGGCATCGAGCCGAAGAGACCCGGCTGGTCTTCATGGTAGACATATTCGGTGACTCCGGGTGAGACTTCCCTTCTTCCGTTGGGATCGCCCAGGTATTGCTGGACCTCTTTGGCGGTTGTTTGCCCTGGTTTGATCAAAACAGCATCAGAGGCGAGGTGTCGGACCTGCTTGGAATGACAACCGCTTAGTAAAAAAAGTGTAATAATGAACAAGAACAGGGATGAACGCATCACATTCCCTCCAGGAACAATCCGAGCAATTTAAAAAAGGTTGTGTTCATATATCGTGAACACAACCTTTTTTCAAGGCCAGACTCTCTTGCCCCGGATAATTCGACCAAAAACCGATGCGTTACACGCCGGGTCGGCATCTGTGGAAGGGCGCTGGTCCGGTGATACCGACCGACGAAGGGGGTCTGCCGATTACAGCGCCGCCGCCGAGTCGCCGGCGACCCGTTCGAGGATGCGGTAATTGCGCTGCACCATGGCCATCGGGTCCACCAGCAGCCCGGCCTGGATCATGGCGTTATCGTACATCTGTTCAACCACATCGCCGGCAAAGGTCGTGTCGCTTTCCCGCAGGGTCGACAGCTTTTTGATCAGCGGGCTGGACCCATTGATTTCCAGGTCTTTTTTCATGCCCATGCCAAAGGCCTCATTCTGGCCCGAGGCTTTGAGGAGCCGTTCCATGGAAGAGGTCATGTAGCCGTCGACATTGACGATCATGGCGGGACTGTCAACCAGGCGGGTGGAGACCTTGACCTCCGCGATTCGCTCGCCGAGGATGGTTTTCATCCATTGGCAGAGCTGGTCCAGCGCGTCGGCTGCCAGCGGCGCGGCGTTTTCCTTGCCGGTTTCGTCCTCGGGTTTAATTTCGGTGAATTCGGGCAGGTGCAGATCGGCGCGGTCGGCGGAAACCAGTTTTTTACCGTCGTACTCGCCCAGGTGGTTGAGGACGAAATCATCGATGGGCTCCAGGGTGTAGAAGATCTCCACCCCCCGTTTCTTGAACATTTCCACGTAGGGACCGTACTCGACCGCCATCCGGCTCGGGCCGTTGATGTAGTATATTTTGTCCTGGCCCTCCCGCATCCGGCCGACATAGTCATCCAGGGAGATCGTCTGGCCGGGTTCGCTGGCCGAGGATTCGAAACGCAGCAGTTTGCCCAGTTCCTTGCGGTGCTCGTAGTCCGAGGTCACGCCTTCCTTGATGAAAATGCCGAAATTTTTCCAGAATTCGAGATATTTTTCGGGGTGGCGCTCCGCCTCTTCTCCGAGAAATTTGATGAACCGTTTGGTCAGCACCTTGCGCAGTTTGACCACCAGGGCATTGTCCTGCAGCGACTGGCGGGAGATGTTGAGCGGCAGGTCTTCGGAATCAACCACGCCTTTGAGAAACCGCAGCCATTCGGGCAGGATGTTCTCGCTGTGCTGATAGATCAGCACCTTCTGACAGTAGAGATTGACCCCGGGCTGCATCCGGCCCATGCCCAGCACTTCGAAGTTCTCCTTGGGCACGTAGACCAGGGCATTGATCGCCAGGGGGGCGTCGGCGGAAAAATGGAGCCGGAGCATCGGCTCGTCCCCGGCATTGGCGATGAATTTGTAGAATTCGGTATATTCTTCTTCGGAGATCTCGCTCTTTGATCGGGTCCAGATGGCCTGGACGGTGTTGACGGTCTTGCCCTCGACCTTCACCGGGAATGGCACAAAAGTTGAGTATTGCTGTATAATCCGTTCGATGGTGAACTTGGAGCCGTAGGTCTGGGCGTCGTCTTTGAGCTCAAGGATGATTTTGGTGCCGCGATGCAGGCCCGGACACGGACTGATGGTATAGGTACCGCCGCCGTCCGAGGCCCATTCAAAGCCCTCTTCGCCGTTGAAGGAGCGGGTCTGTACCCGGACCTTTTTGGCGGCCATGAACGCTGAATAAAAACCGACCCCGAACTGGCCGATAAGATTGACGTCCTTTTGGGCGGCTTCGGCCAACTGCTCGAAAAAATGCTGGGACCCGGAGTGGGCGATGGTGCCCAGATTGGTTTCCAGCTCCTCCTTGGTCATGCCGATGCCGGTATCGGTGAGGGTGAGGGTGTGGGTTTTATCGTCACAGTCGATGGTGATTTCCAGAGGCACGTGCGCGTCGAATTCGACCTTTTCAATCAGGCTCTGGTGCCGGAATTTTTCCAGGGCGTCGGCGGCGTTGGATACCAGTTCGCGCACAAAAATGTCGCGCTCGGTGTAGAGTGAGTTGATGACGATATCCAGGACCTTTCTGGTCTCCGCCTGAAACTGCTTGGTTTCAACCTGTGCTGCTGTCATGGGTCTGTTCCCCTTTTTTCTTTGGTGTTGGTTGTGGTAATAAGACCCGAAACTTCTGTTGTTTCGGGCAATAGCGGGAGGCCCGCGCCTCTTTCATTTATCCGGCCAACATGGTAAGCACGAATCATTTCCTGTCAAGACAACCCAAGGCCGCAGGTTTGCGGCAAATTGAACCGCAATGGAAGCCTATGCAATCCATAACCTATGACGTTTGTATCGTGGGCGCCGGCATCTCCGGCCTGAGTACCGCAGCTTTTCTTCATGCCCGGCAGCCGGAGCTGCGGCTCTTGGTGCTGGAGCAATCCCGGCATCCCGGCGGGGCGATCGAAACCTACGGCGCATCGGGGTATCAAGCCGAATGGGGACCCCACGGCTTCCTTGATAACTGCGAGGAAAGCCGGATGCTGATTCGTCTCGCCGGTCTGGAAGGGGAAGTGACCACCGCGCCGCTGGGCGAATTTGTCCGCTATGTCTGTTTAGGCGGCCGCCTCCGGTGCATCCCGCAGAAACCGTTGCAGATTCTCAAGGAGCCGCTGATACCCTGGAGCGCCAAACTTCGGGTGCTGGCCGATCTCTGGAAACTGCCACTTACCGGGGAACCCACGGTGGCCCAGTGGGTGGCCCACCGTTTCGGCCCAGCCCTGCTGCCCTTTGCCGATGCGGTGTTCACCGGCACCTATGCCGGCGATATCGAGCGGCTGAAGATTGATGCGGTCATGCCGGGTGTGCGGGAACTGGAACGGCGGCACGGCTCGGTGATCCGCGGGGTCGTCGCCAAGATGCGCGGGGCGGGCCGGCAACCCTCCGCAACCAAGAAGACCTTGCCGGCCATGACCAGCTTTGCCGGCGGCATGGCCCGCCTGCCCGAGCGGCTGGCAGCGGGTTTGGCGGCTTCGGGGGCGCTCGTCTACGGCAACGGCGTCCATGGCCTGCTACGGGAAACCGAGGGCTGGCGGGTGCAAGCCGAGCAGGGAGAGGTCCGCTGCCGTCACCTGGTGCTGGCCCTGCCGGTCAACCAGTGCCTGGAGCTGCTGACACCCGCCTTGCCGACCATGCCGCCGCCGCTTGCCGCCATCCCCGAGGCGCGTATTCTCAGCGTCCTGCTCGGGTTTGACCAACGCGCCCGTATTCCCTTCGGCTTTGGCTATCTGTCCCCGGAGCGGGAGCAGCGCTTCACCCTGGGCGCGCTGTTTTCCTCCCATATGTTCCCCGGCCGGGCCCCGGCCGGTCACCAGTCGCTCGAGGCCCTGGTCGGCGGGCGCCGGCATCCCGAACGGCTCGAGCTGACCGACGCCCAGCTGATCGAATCGGTCCGCCGCGATCTGGGGCAGCTGATGGAACTGCCGGAGCCCAGCTTTACCGCGGTGCTTCGGCCCCGTTCCGGGATACCCCAGCTGGAGGCGGGCTACACCGAGCTGCTGGCCTGGCGGCAGCGCGTCCAGGCCGCCGATGACCGTCTCCATCTCTGCGGCTTTGGCTGGAAGGGCATCGGGATCAACGACATGACCAAGGAAGCACGGAAGGTGGCGCTCAGGATCGGGGCGCAGGCGACGGTGGGGGAACAGGACGAGGTGAAAGGCGTGTATTTCTGAGCTGATAGCGCGCGCTCGGCAGAGGGGGCGCTATCAGCTGGCTGGGAGGGGTGCAGCGGTTCAGGCGGTGTGGCCCCCTGTTTATTTTTTTATTTTGGCGCAGAGCAGTTCCACCTGCTCCCGGACTGTGGTCTCGCGCGACATGTCCTTGGTGATGGTCTTGATCGCGTGGAGCACGGTGGAGTGGTCGCGGTTGTACATGTTGCCGATGTCGGCCAGCGATTTATCGGTGTATTTACGGGTGAGGTACATGGCCAGCTGCCGGGGGAAGGTGACCGAACGTTTCCGCGAGCGGCTGCGCAGATCGTCGATGCTGACCCGAAACTGGCTGCCGATGAGCTCACGGATGGATTCACCGGTGATCGCCACCGAGACGCCGACGAGGCCATGGATCACTTCGCGGGCCATGCGTAGATCCGGCGGGGCATTGTACAGGCAGGATTTGGCCTTGATGCCGATAATGGCGCTCTCCATTCTTCTGATGTCGCCCTGGAGGTTTTCGGCGATAAAACCCACGACATCGTCATCGCTTTCCAGGCCGTGCGACTGGAGTTTATGACGGATAATCCGGGCTCTGGTCTCGTAATCGGGCGAATCAATCCCGGTCACCAGGCCCGAGGTCATCCGGCTGCGGAAATCGTCGTCAATCCCCTGGAGTTTATTGGGGGCCAGGGCCGAAGTCAGAATAACCCGCCGACCCGACTTGATCAGATAATCGAGCACGGTGTTGAGTTCTTCCTGGGTTTTGTTTTTTACCGGTCAGGGTATGAATGTCTTCCACCAGCAGCATGTCGCACTGGTTGACATATTTTTTGGAAAACTGCTCCATGGTATTGGTGCGGATGCCCTTGACCATCTCCGCCGAAAACTGCTGGGCGGTCAGGTAGTGCAGTCGGGTGGAAGGAGCGGAACGCAACACCTGGTGGACCACTGCCTGGGTCAGATGGCTTTTGCCCAGGCCGGTGGAGCTGTTCATGAACAGGCAGTTGCCGAAAGTGGCATCGCCCGTGGCCAGCGCCTTGCAGGCGGAACGGGCCAAGAGATTTGAATCGCCGACCATGAACTGTTCGAAGGTAAAGGCGGGATGGAGGGAGCGCAGCCGGGTGCCGCCGGTGGTTCCCGGGAGCTGCAGCTGGCCACGGCGGTCGCTTTCAAAGTGCATCGGCTGATTTTCGGCGATGGTCAGTTGGACGTTGGCGGTTTTGCTTACTTGTTCGGCGGTATGGCGGATCAGGTCAAGATAGCGATCTTCCACCCAGGCGCAAAAAAAACGATCCGGTCCGACCAGCTTAAGAATCTGCCCGTCCTGTTGTCTGCATTCCAGCGGTTTGATCCACAGGTCAAATTCGCTTTCCGGCAAGGCGCGGTGCAGAGAAGTTTTGATCGTATTCCACAGCATAGATAGTTTCCCTTTAGTAGTAAAAAGTTCTTCCTGCGTTCCATGTAAGAATCCGTTCAGAGCAATGGCGCTGATGTACTGAAAAACCCGGCTGTGGTCAAAAGCGGTATGGGCTGATTTCATGCTGTAAACAAGACGGTTCTCCACCCGCTGCAACTGCCGGCGGCCAAGAGCATTTTCAAGGGCTCGAGTGTGCAATTGGCAATAACAACCCGGAATTGAATAATAATTAAATAATACATTATTAAATCAGCATGTTGGACCAAAAGTTTGGGGGTTATCAACAATTTGCCAACAAGAGTCGATCTCCGTTTTTCTCTATTTAGGTAAGGAAAGCTCAATAATGCTCAATTTTAATCTTAGCAGGCGGCGGAATTATGTAACCCCCCACTACTCCATGATTTCACCAAAAGGTGAGGGGTGAAAAATATTTTCTGGAAAGATTGTCTTTTTTTTATTCTATGAAAACAATGACAAAGGCGTTTGGCTGGGCTTTCTTTCGGGAGGTTTCTTCGGTTCGGACCGAGTGTCGAACCGTAAGCAGCGGCAAGGTGGTACCACAATTTTACTGCGGATCGGGAACGGGATATCGGCGGTTTGGGGTTTTTTCAGGCGAAGGCCTCTGGGGGCTTCGGTCCATGGACTAGCCGTCGAGATCGGCTGGATGGCCGCAGCCGCGGGCCTGCTGTGCCCGTATCGAGAGGGGCGGGGGGAGGCAGGTGCTGGCCTCTGCAAAGGTGCACACCTGCCATGGTCGGTGGGCGGATGTTACCGGACCGGGACGAGCCTAACCCGTTGGTCGATGGTTTGGCTCTCTTTTGCCGGATCGAACGACCCCAGGGACTTGACGCCGCCATAGATTTCCGGATGGTTCATGATCCGCATGCCGATTTCGGCATAGGGGAACATGGCTTTGACAGCAAGAAAGAAGCTGTCGGCAACGCTGTATCCCGCTCCTGCAGCCCCCTGGATATCATTGTTGCCGTAAAAACCGAGGAGTTCGGCTGAGCCGTTAAAACCGTTGAAGACCTCGATGAACAGGTTGCCTTCAAGGCCATGGACCTGATCGCCTTCGTCTATCTGGGTGGAGGCATGCATAACCAAGGGGTTGTCGGGATCGGTCACGTCGATGGTGCGCAAGGTGGTGATCTGGTCTTCCTCGATATGGGCATACTGGCAGGTCAGGCCGATACGGATTCGTGCCGGGTCGAAACCGGAAAAGTCTGCGCCCAGGGTGAACGGGACTTGGAGGACAGCGCCTGCTCGGAGTTCATCGTCGGCCATGGCCGGTTGCGTCGGGAGGGTACCGATCAGGCCGGCCAGCACGCCGCAGAGGATCGATTGGCCAAGGGTTGTCGTGAACATTGGGTGCTTCATGGTAGGTTCCTGAAAAGAGGGTTGGTCGGTTAGGGACAGCAGGGGCGGGAGGGAAACATCTTTTGGTAATTTTATCAAGAACATCTTGGCCGGAGGGGATGGTTCGGCGGCGCCATGCGGTGTTTTCCGAAAACCCGGTCGCTGGTGCCGGTTGACTGTCGTCGGAGGTCTACACCAAGCAGGCGTTCCCTCTGGGGGTGGGCGCGGTGAAAAGCTGTTGACTGTTCGTCGGCGATTATCTATTAGTCATCCTTTTACCAGGTTGCTGCCGGTGGTTTTCAAGGTGCCGGCAGTTGCCGCGAGAGGATCGAGCTGTCCGGGCGCCGTCTGCAGCACTGCCGACCGTCTTGGCAAGGAGGGGGAAGATGCAGGGATTTGTCCAGGTGTATACCGGCGACGGCAAGGGCAAGACCACCGCCGCTTTTGGCCTGGCGCTTCGGGCAGCCGGTGCCGGTCTCAACGTCTATATCGGGCAGTTCATCAAAAATGCCGAGTATAGTGAAATCAAGGCGTTGGAGCGGTTCGCCGACTGCATAACCCTTGAGCAGTTCGGGCGAGGCTGCTTTCTCCTCACCGCGCCCAGTCAGGCCGATATCGATGCGGCCCGCCAGGGGCTCGCGACCCTGCACCGAGCGCTGGCCTCGGGGGCGTATGATCTGGTCATCGCCGATGAGGCCAATGTGGCGGTGGCCCTGCAACTGCTCAGTGAAGACGACCTGCTCGCCCTGATCGACCGGAGGCCGCCGCAGGTGGAGCTGGTGCTCACCGGCCGGGGCGCTCCGCCCCGGGTGCTGGAACGGGCCGATCTGGTGACCGAGATGCGACTGGTGAAACATTATTATGATCGGGGCGTACTCGCCCGCAAGGGAATTGAAGGCTAACGTCAACGATAAGAGGCGGCGATGCCCAGCGGGCGGCCAACAGCCCTGATCGTCGGCTTCGGAGGAAGATATGTCAGAACTAGCAGCCTGCCTGGCCGTGCTTGGTACCGGCTCGGATGTGGGCAAGAGCATCGTCACCACCGCCCTGTGCCGTATTTTTGCCAATCGCGGGTTCCGGGTGGCACCGTTTAAGGCCCAGAATATGTCGAACAACTCCGGCGTGACCCCCGAGGGCGCCGAGATGGGACGGGCCCAGATCGTCCAGGCCGAGGCTGCCCGGATCGCGCCCCATGTGGATATGAATCCGGTGCTGCTCAAGCCGGTGAGCGACCTGGGCTCCCAGGTGGTGCTCAACGGTACCGCCTGGATGGAGGCCTCGGCCCAGTCGTATTACACCAAAAAGGAGTTTCTGTTCACCCAGAGCTGTGCGGCGCTGGACCGTCTGCGCCGGGACTGTGAGCTGGTGGTGATGGAGGGGGCGGGTTCCTGCGCCGAGGTCAACCTGATGGCCGGCGACATCGTCAACCTGCGGGCTGCGGCGCACGCGGGCGCACCGGTCATTCTGGTGGCCGACATCGACCGCGGCGGCGTGTTCGCCCAGATTGTCGGTACTCTGGCCTGCCTGAATGCGGAGCAGCAGGAGCAGGTCAAAGGGTTTGTGATCAATCGGTTCCGGGGCGATATCGCCCTGTTTCAGGATGGGATCGACTGGATCGAGCAGCGTACCGGTAAACCGGTGTTCGGGGTGCTGCCCTGGTACAACCATTTTCATATCGAGGCCGAGGATGCGGTGGTGATCGAGAACGCCCGGCCTTTTGATCCGGCCTCGTCCTCCGAGCCGACGATTGCGGTCCTTCGGTTGCCCCATATCTCCAATTTCACCGATTTCGATCCGTTGGCCCAACTTGCGGGGTGCAATCTGGTGTATCTCCAGCAGCCCCAGGATCTCGATGGGTACCAGGCAATTATTCTGCCGGGCACCAAGTCGACGTGCAGTGATCTGGAGTGGCTGGCCGCCACCGGCTGGCGCGACCGAATCCTGCGGTACGTGGCCGATGGCGGGCATCTGCTGGGCATCTGCGGCGGGTATCAGATGCTGGGCGAACGGGTGGAGGATCCCGACGGCATCGAGGGCGTAGCCGGCGCCACCCCGGGCCTGGGATTGCTGCCGGTGGCCACCGTGCTGAAAGCGCCCAAGACCACCACCCTGACCGATTTCACCTGGGACGGTATCCCCGGCAAGGGGTACGAGATCCACATGGGCCAGACCCGGCCGCCCCAGGGCCTGGCTCTGCTGCGGATCCAGGGCCGCAACGGACTGCCCTGCACCGATTCCGACGGCTGTCTGGCCGCTGAAGGCCGGGTGGTCGGCACCTACATGCACGGGCTGTTCGACACTCCGGCCATCACCCGTCATTGGCTGGCCGCCATCGGCCTCGGTGCCCTGCACGTTGACCGGCTCCATGGCCCGGCGGCCCGGGATCAGGCCTACGACCAGTTGGCCGAACATGCGTTGCGCCATCTCGATATTGACGCGATCTCCGCGCTCTTACCCGGGCATCTGCAAGGAATGGACCGATGATCCAGGGGCACGGGGGCAACGTTGTGGCGCTGGCCGAGCAGTTGGGCTGCCGGCCGGAGGCGATCATCGACATGAGCAGCAACATTAACCCCCTGGGCACCATGCCGGGCCTGATCGAGCATCTTCAGGGCCGGCTGGATCGGATCCGGGTGCTGCCCGAGGTCGATGGCCGGGGGGCGGTGCGGGCCATTGCCGCCCTGCTGGGGGTTGAGCCGCAGCGGGTTCTGGCCGGAGGCGGCACGACCCAGTTCATCTATACGGCCTGCGCGGCGCTGCGGTCAAAGCGGGTGCTCATCGTCGGGCCGACCTACGCCGACTATACCGACGGCTGCCGGGTCCATGACATCGAGCCCGAATTTTTCCTGGCCGAAGCGGCCGCCGGGTTTGCGCCGGATTTGGAACGGTTGGCCACGGCCCTGGCCGGTATGGACACGGTTTTTCTCTGCAATCCCAACAATCCCACCGGGCAATTGATTCCCACCTCTGACCTGCTGGCGCTCTGCCGCCACCACCCGGACGTCCGTTTCATCATCGACGAATCCTACCTGCCCTTTGTTCCGGCCAGTGAGAGTGAGAGCCTGAGCCGCTGCGGCCTTGACAATGTCATCGTTCTCTGGTCGGTGTCGAAAATCTTCGGCATGCCGGGCTTGCGGGCCGGGTTTCTGGTGGCCGACCCCTTGGTGGTCGATCGGTTCCGTCGTTATATGCAGCCCTGGTGCGTCAACAGCCTGGCCCAGGAGGCGGTCGGTTTCCTGGGGGATCACCGGGCCGAGGTCGCCGCCTTCCTCGAGCAGACCCACGTCTATCTGGCCGCCGAAGGCCGCCTGTTGAGCGAACGGCTGGGTATCGGGCGCCTGACCCTGTATCCGAGCGCCACCTCCTATTTCCTCCTCGGCCTGCCGCCGGATCGAACCGCGGCCGCCGTGTGCCGGGCCCTGGCCGAGCAACGCTTCCTCATTCGCAACTGCGCCAACTTCCACGGGTTAAGCGAGCGCTACGTTCGGGTGGCCCTCAAGGATGCGGCCACCAATGCAGCCGTGGTCCGCCATCTCCTGGCCGCCGTCGGCACCACCCCCGAGGCCTGATGATGTCCCTTTTGGAGATACTCCCCTGGCTCGCCCTGCCCGCCGCCTTTGCCCTGGATGCGCTGGTGGGCGATCCCCGCTGGCTCCCCCATCCGGTCCGCTGGATGGGCCGGGCCATCGAGCAGGCCGAGCCTGTCTTTCGAAGGCTTTGGCCCAACAACGAATTTCGGGCCGGCCTCTTCTTTGCGCTGGCCCTGATTCTCGGCTGCTGGATGCTTTCGGCCTGCACCCTGGGGTTGGCCTACCGGGTCCATGGCCTGCTCGGCTTTGGGGTTGAGACCGTGCTGCTTTTCTACTGTCTCTCAGCCCGTTCGCTTTCCCAGGCCGGTATGGAGATCCATCAATCGCTTGCCGCAGGCGAGGTCGACCTGGCCAGGTCCCAGGTGGCCATGATAGTCGGCCGTGATGTGGAGCAGTATCAGGCCGACGATATTGCCCGGGCCACGGTGGAGACCGTGGCCGAGAACGCG
>CAIMMA010000513.1 GCA_903842475.1 uncultured bacterium | reverse complement strand
TTGTCGAAAACCCGGCGGTGAGCCTGATGATCGATACCAGGGAAGCGATGCCCCGTTCCCGGGCCATGGCACTCACCGTCGAAGGCACCTGCACGCCGATCGAGGATGCCGGCAAGCAGCAGCTCGTGCGGACGCAACTTCTGGCCACCCTCCCCCATCTCCAGGATTTCCTCGCGCATGGCGACAACGTCCTCCTGTGTGTCACCATCAGTTCCTTGCTCCTGCTCAAGGGGCTGACCGAGGCCCATTTCGCAACCCTTGCATAAGACGCGGCCTGCCCGCACCCCATTGCGTGATCCTGCGGATCGTCAAAATACGAGCGCCTTGAGGCGGCGGAACCCTCAAGGCGCTCGTACAGGGCAGCGCACCGGGTCGGCAAGATTTTCGTTGTCCGGCCTTTGAACGGGATCGGTGAGGCGGAGTTTGATGGCTTCGAGTTCATCGAGGTGCTCAAAAAATAAATCCACAATCTGGGGATCGAACATCGTGCCGCGTTCCTGACGGATGAACTGGAGGACCTGTTCCCTGGGCCAGGCCTGCTTGTAGACGCGGCCCAGGGAGAGCGCGTCATAGACGTCCGCCAGGGCGCTGATGCGGGCCGGCAGGCTGATCTCCTCCCCCTTCAGCCCGCAGGGGTACCCGGACCCATCCCACCGTTCATGGTGCTGCAGGGCGATGGTGCGGGCGCTGGCCATGAGTTTGCGGTCGGATATGCCCAGGATGCGATGCCCGATGGTGGTGTGGTGCTTGATGATTTCGTATTCTTCGTCGGTGAGTCGGCCCGGCTTGTGGAGAATCGCATCGGGGATGCCGATCTTACCGATGTCGTGCATGGGAGAAGCGGCTTTGAGCAGCATGATCTCTTCTGGAGCCAGACCCCATTTCTGACCGAGCAGGGCCGAATAGGCCGCCACGCGCTGCACATGATTGGCGGTATCGTGCGAGCGGGTTTCGATGACCTCGCCGAGGGTTGACAGGAGATCGAGCTGGGTTTCGATCATTTCGCGGTTCAAGGCCAATATCTCGGCATTGCCGCGGTTGATTTTCCGTTGCTTGAGCACATTCTGGGTTAAGAGTGCAATGATCACGCTGAGGATGCCGATGATCGCCAGCGCCGTGAGGATGGCCGAGCGATGGATGGCAAAATAAGACAGGGGCCGGTTGAGAAGGACGGCGTTTGCCGGCAGGCTGGCCAGGGGAATAGCGAACCTCTGGAGCGCGTTGTAATCATAGGTGTATTGGTTTACCCCCAGCAGTTGGTTGTACACTGCGGGGGGATGCGTTCCGGTCAGGCGCTCCATCAGGGTCTGCGCGGCTTTCTGCCCATGCCCGAAGGCGCTGGTGACACAGCCCCCGACTACTCCTGAATGCATCTGGAAATCCCAGGCCACATAGACCGGCACGGGAGCATGGGCGGCGATGGCTTGGGGAATCTCCGCGGCCTCAAACACCTGCCCGGCCGCATCCTCAAAATAGACCAGCAGGTAAATGAGTTCTCCAGCCACACGTCCCTGGGCAAACCGGATGAGTTCTTCCCTGGTCATCGCCGGGAGGAGATCGATAGCCATCCGATCGGTCAAAGGTCGCACCTGCTCAAGAAAATCCCGGCGGATCGATTGCCCGGTCAGGGTGTTGTCGATCATTACAAAAATTTTGCGGGTTTCCGGATTCTGGCGCAAGGCAGCCTCGAGGGTTTCCAGGTGAGCCACACTCTCGATGATGATATGCATGTCGCCGACGTTGGTCGGGATCGATTTCGCATCATTAATGCCGCAAGCCGCAATCGGGGTATGCGGGAACAGTTCTTCCCGGTGCTGTGCCACCAGGTCCAGGGCGTGGTCGTCGGTGAGAATGATCCCGTCGAAGGGTGTGTCCCTGTATTTTTCCCGGTAGAGTGCAGCCAGCTGTTTGACAGCGCTGGGCGAGGCATAGTGCTTGGCGTCCATATATTCGACCCGGTAGCGGGCCTGCACCTCCGGGGCCTCCAGCACCGAGACAATTCCGGCCTGCATATCCCTGGTCCAGGAGAAATCCGGTGCGTAGGAGTGGAGCACCAGCACCCTTGGCCGCAAGGCCCGGTCATCGGCGGTCGCATGGAACGGCAAAACCGCAAGCAGCAGAAGGATGGTGAACAGGGTCGGCCAGCGCCGGTCAACAGGAGGATGCATGAGTGATGCATAGCATATCCCGCTTAGGTTCTCAAGCAGCACGGGGGCAGCGTTGAGGAGCGAGATGGTTGCAAGGAGGTGTTTCGGGTCAGATGAGCGAAAGTACGGCTGCCGAAAAGTCGAGGGGCGCTTCCTGGGGCAGATTATGGCCGACCTTTGCAAGCACCCGACGCTCATAGGCGGCCCCGAATAATGGGCGGTGGTTCGCTGAGCTGGTCACCGGGATGACGCCGTTGGCGCTGCCGTGGAGTACGATGGTCGGCACGTTTATTCGGGGCTGCTCGGTCAAGCGACGTTCCGTGTCCTCAAGGTCCGGGTCGTCTGGCGCGAGGCCGAAGCGATGCCGGTAAGAATGGATCACCACCGGGACGAAGTCCGGATTGTCAAACGAGGTTGCCGTTCGTTGATAGGTTGATTCCTCGAAAGGCCAGTTCGGCGACCAGAGCCGCCAGAGGAGTTTGCCCAGTTCGTAGCGATTTTGTTCCAGGCCGCGCCGGCCGCGCTCGCCTTGAAAATAATACTGGTACCACAGCTGCAGCTCGACTGCGGGTGCTTGCGGAATATTGGCGGTGGGATGTGCTGAATGTTGTAGCCGCCTCCCGACACCAGTCCACGTGCCCGCTCAGGCCACAAGGCGGCAACGATGCAGGCGGCCCGGCCGCCCCAGTCGTACCCGGCCAGAATGCTGCGCTCGATCCCAAGACCGTCCAGCAGTCCGAGAAGATCGTGGGCGAGCGCGGCTTGTTGGCCCGACCGGGGAATGTCCGCCGACAGAAAACGGGTGGGACCGTAGCCGCGGAGATAGGGAACAACAACGCGACAACCGGCAGCCGCCAGCGGCGGGACCACCTCATCGTAGGCGTG
>CAIMMA010000512.1 GCA_903842475.1 uncultured bacterium | reverse complement strand
TGCTTGTTGGATATCCATTTTGAGTTGGTTCATCGCCGCGGAGGGTCCGGAAACGGACCCGCACCGCAACGATTTACCTCACCTCAAAATGGCTGGTTTTGATTCGCCCACTCGTGGCTGGTTTTCACCGCCCGCTGACAGCTTGAGGTGACGAGTTGCGAGCCAGCCATACCAGCGAACATTCCCGCTAGGCTGTTTCTTAGAAAAGTTCGGCGATTCATGGAATGAAAGGATTTACGGCTCTAAAATAGACGGTGATTTCAAACATGAGTTCCAAGCGCGATATCGTTTATGTTTCGCCCAAGTCCACGACCAGCCAGTGCGGTTCGCCAAACTCACTCCGCCCACGGGCTTCTCGTTAGCCAACCAAGTCTGGCAAGTCGCTATTCTCATCATTGTTTTGATGGCCTTTGTCCTTTGGCGCCATCAGCGGCTTGTCCTTTGTTCGGGGAGGTCGTTTGTTCGCTTTTGTGGGTATGATTGGTATCGAGTTATGCATAGCAAGTCTTAGGTCAGCCGCATCACCTTAAGGAGCCCGTTGGGATGCCAGGCTTCCGCGTCGGCATCCAAACGCGCATTTCATTCGTGCCACGCTGACACCAGGCGTAGTAAGGAATGAACGTCAAGGGCAACCCGCGATCACCCACGCTGGCTGCTTTCACCATCACTATGCCCTCTAGAAGGCTCGGCCGCATTTCCTATCACTTATCAGTAGTCAGTTCAGTTCTGGCGCAACAACGCCGTTGCACACCACAAAACCGGCGCCTGTCCGTGCAGGTCGCCGACGATGCGTTTGCGCTGCATGTAATGATTGCGGTCGTTTTTAATGTTGGTTCCTTCGCAAACTTCGGTCAGTTCGTCGTCGGCATTGATGTATGAAATCAAAGCCAGCCAACCTTTACGCGCGGCAGTTCCGTATGTCCTTTTATCGAGCCAGCCGTTTTTAACGCCAGTTATAAATGCATAGGTAAACATGGCCGTTCCCGATGTTTCTTTCCAAGCTTCCGGATCGTCAATAATTTGCCGCCACATTCCATCCTTCTCCTGAAATTTCAATAGAGCCGCCATCATTTTGTGGTAAGCATCCATAATTCGCGGGCGATTCGGATTGTCGCTGGGAAGAATCCGAAGAATTTCAGCCATGCCAACCGCCATCCAGCCATTGCCCCGCCCCCAACTGAAATGTGCTTCGGGCGAATGGTAGAACAATCCATTTTCGAGTTGAATTTTATGGAGGTAAAGTACCATTTCTTTGGCCGCGCGGTCGATGTATTTGCGGTCGCCGGTGGCCCGGTAAGCCTGTGCCTGAACTGCTGTAATCATGAACATGTCGTCGATCCAGATGCGGGTTTGCCACGAATAACCCTGATCAGCCCACGACTTTTCTTCGGGCTTGGCATCTTCAGGCAAAATCCATTGGGTGTCGGCATATTTCAGTCCGAGATCGAGGTATTTTGGTTGTTTGGTTTTCAGGTACAATTCGAGCGGCACCGATCCAAAAACATTGTTATCAACATGATTGGGTTTGGGTTGAAGGTGCTTTTCTGTATCGAAAAGCGGAGTGAAACGGCTTTCGAAACGATTGAATAAATCATCGTTTTTGGTGATGTTGGCAAACCAAATTCCGCCCAGCCAGGTGCACACATCGGGATAGGTAATTTGGGTTGGCTTTGTATCCGGCCGTGTATTGCCGTAACGTGAATGCGCCGTTTTTAGAAATTTTTCGGCAATACGGGTTCCAATTTCCTGCGGTGTTTTGCCTTTCGGAAATGATTTTAAGTCAAATTCATTCGTTTTGGCATTCAATACAATTGAAAAACAAAGTACCAAAATAGCAGCAAATATCTTTTGCATGATGAAGCGCATTAGGTTCGTGGATTAAATAAAGTTGTTCTTTGGAGCCTGTGGTTTCACCGGAGTTTCCAGTTTCAGCCCGTTCCACTCAATTTTTAATATTCCATCTTTTTCAGAAACATCAGCTTTTTTAAACTCTTGTTTCAAATCGGTTGAATTCAATTCAAAGATAAATCCGGAAACGGCCAGGTTCATCTTAATCAGGTCAATTTCTTTTTCTGCACCGGAATAAAATACGAAATCAATCCAACTGGATTTGCCGTCGCTACCTTTTTCCCAATGCCCTTTAGCACCATCAAATTCGGAATAATACAACTGAAATTTGAACTCCAACTCATCCAGCTTAATAACAAACGGCTCGTTCACTGATTTTGGAATGGCCACTCAAAGCGGAAGCGTTTGCTGACGGCAAGCTGGTGGGGGCCGAGACCGCCGCTGGCCCGTGGCACAGCCGCCTGGTCGTGAATCTCAAGCGGAAAAAGCTCTGGGAATTCGTTTACTGCGAGATGCATATCGTCATGCTGATCTGTTTGCCAACATTTGACTCCGGACCGTCGCACCGCGCCATACGGCAATTACCGTACAGCGCTGCGGTTTCTCATAAGCCCGCTATTTCGCGTCGACGACGCAACGGAAATCCGGATACATCGGCAGTGCGAAGTCGGGGCGGGAAGTGACGCCGTCGGCGTCGTCCACCGGCTCGTAGGCGCGCTTGTCAACGTTGTTGCATAGGTTCGCCGTGAGATGGCCACCGGCCGAGAAGCCGAGCACGAAAATGTGCCCGGGGTCAATGTTCCATGGTTACCGCAAAGTCCTCTCATCGCGCAGGTCCGCCTTACGGCAACTGCGGGCTCAGCGATAGGGGGCGCACATCGCGTGCGTCCCCTGGGCAACCAGCCTGAAGCAACGCAGAAAGCACAAGGAATAGGATGCGTCGGACATATTTAGCGGATTCTTCCAGCCTTCTTAACCCTTTCGAGGTCTGCTTTCAGTGCATTGACCCTTTCTGGCAATTCCGAAGCCAAGTTGATCAATTGCTGTGGATCGGTTTTCAGATTGAACAGTTCCGGCCCTTCTTTGACAAACGATTTGACACCTCTTTCTTCGCGGAACCATCCGGGCTCGACCGACCCCATGCCCGTCTTTTCAAAGTAAACCCAATCCCCTTCCCGAATGGCCATATTGGCTGACGTATGGTAAATCATCGGATGCCTGCCCCTTTTCGGATTTTGCCCCAGCAAGAGCGGCAGAAAGCTGATACTGTCAGGCGCATCCTGCTCGCCCAAAGTGATTCCTGTGATCTCAGCAATCGTTGAGAAGGTATCAATGACTCCAATGGGTGTTTTGCAGACAGAACCCGGCGCTATTTTCCCTGACCATTTTACGATAAAAGGAACCCGGGTGCCACCTTCCCACGAATCCCGCTTCAGTCCTCTTAGCGCACCCATGCTGTAATGCTTGTATGTATTGATGCGTTCATAGGCCAGGTTTTCAGGCC
>CAIMMA010000511.1 GCA_903842475.1 uncultured bacterium | reverse complement strand
TTTGATGTTGATTTCATAAGTACCTCTCTTTGCATAGAGCGGGCTAGAGTGCCACATCATAAAGACAGAGATGTGGCCCGGTGTGTCCGGAACTCATCCGACGGCAGGACGGTTAAAAAGCAGATTTTTCAACGTTTCCTCCCCCCGTTATAATTGATTCCATCACTTTGTAGGGGAGCTTAAGGGCTCTTGCTCCGAGGTTCAGTAATCCTTTGCTGACTGAAGCAGGAGACATAATGCTAACTTTCGGGTGCACCAAAGTTCCGCTTACCCTGACCGGAATTGCCACCAAGTTGCCTCCCATCAAATAATTGATCCCTGGGATAAACTTGATGATAGTATCCATAGTCTGGAATGGTGCCGCCAACAATTCAAGGTCGACGGTCTCCTTTTCAATGTCGATTTCACCAACGCCAAGGATATCGAGCGTCTCACCATCCACGAAGAGCCTGTCAACGAGCAGCTTCCCATTTCTGAACAGTCCCTCTACAGTTATGATCGTATACTTGAAACCGGAAGTGGCCATATCGGGGAGCCTGCCTTTCACAATCTCTGTGACGTTGAGTACTTCCAACAGGGTGGACAGCACCCTGTTCTGCTCGATCACTCCTTGCCTGAAGGTCATCTTAACAGGCCCCTCCAACTTGCTGACAAGCTCACCCATCTTACCTTTGGCTTTGATCTGACCGGATAATTCCATCAGACCAGTCATTGTAACTCTGCCCTGGGTCAGACAGGAGTAACTGGGACCAACATCAAGATTTTCCCCTTGCAACATAATGTCGAGATCGAAGTTGTTTCCGGTGATATGCACAACCCCTGCCGAGTCAACACCACAGAGCACAGCCCGATCCACCTTGAGCGTGAGCTTATCGGCTTCGACATTGATCGTCGCCGTGATCGGACTCCAGATAAAGTCGCGCCAGGAAAGGGTTGTGGCATCAGCTTGTATCCTGGAGCCATCCGCCGCCAGCAGAACTTGCGCAATCGACACATCTTCGCCCGAGGGGAGAGCTATCAGTACGTTTGTTCCTTTCAAATGCCCTTTTGCTGAAGCACCGGTTTTCGTTTTTTTGGGCAGGGTAAATGAAACATCCCCCTCAAAGCGGCCCTTGCCCAATTTCGGATTCACAAACAACCCCTCAAGTGTCTCGGAACTCAGGAAACCACGGAAACTCAGCCCCAAACCATCATGCCCGGACAAAAAGGTCATGCCAGCTTCTGAATATTGGTCTTTGACGATCAGTTTTTCCACCTTCAGTTCTTCAGGCCTGTACTGTATATCCAGCGTCAACTGCGGACCGTCCTTGATAGAAACTCCGCCAGAGATCAACGTGGCCTTTTTGGCTTGTCCTGAAACGCTGATACCCTTGAGCGTTACAGGTGTCCGGAGAGCGTAAGCCTTCGGCAACTTGAAAGTATTTTGCAGCCACGTAACCGAATCCTTACCCAGTGTGCCCTCCACGGTTATATCGAACTGCTGCCTGGATTTACCGGATAAGCCGTTGATAATCCCGTTCAGGGTAAGATTCGCATCCAGACCTTCAGTGACGAGACCCTGCACGGTCAATTGTGTACGGTCGAGTTTAAAATTGCCCTTGGCCACCTTGATTGCGCCCGGAAAATCGTTGACCTTCAGATTCAATCCGTTTACCGAACCTGCAGCTGTGTAACTCCACGGCTGCGGTCCACGCACATCCCCGGCAAAGCTTGCTGAAGACAAATCCAACCGTCCGGAAATATGCTTGAAATCCTTAAGGAATGCCTGGGCATCATTCATTGAGCTCAACCAAGGATAGAGCTCGTCCAGATACAGCCCTGAATGTTCTACGCCGATATCGAGGTGCATTGTATTCAACCAATTGACTGTCACGTCGAGGCCTGCAACCTCTGATTTCCCGACAGTTGCGTCCACCCCTCGCAGTTCGACCTGATTTTTCGTCAAGTTGATACTGCCCCTGGTGATACTGATCGGATACGGCACCAGCTGGTGGTCGAACGAGAGGTGTATATCTGCATCCTCAATTATGGCGTTCATTGCGGCCAGACTGTCACCAAGGATGAGTTTTCCAGTTCCAGTACCATGCAGACGAGTGACACGATTAATCTCCTGTTCAAATCCCGGTTTTCGAACAATACGTTTTAAAAAGCGCTGCGCTTGGCCCAAGTCGGCGTCCAGCATGAGCTCCAGCTGAAACAGATCAGTATCTTCGGCAAGCCCTATCTTAAGCATACCGGAATGTCCGGTAGAGCCTGCCAGTTGGGCCCGCAGACCTGTGCCAGTCAATATTCCATCTGCAATCACCACATCGCCGTTGACCTCGGTGAGATTCATTTCGATCTCGGGAATCGCGACAACTCCATCCTGCAGGTGCCCTTCGATCCGGATATTCTTGAGATCGCCAAGCTCGGCGATGTTTTTCCCCTGTGAAGAAAAAATGATCTGCGACACCGTGCCGCCGACCAGATAGGTGAAAATCTCAGCGACAGGCGAGATGTCTCCAGCCAGCGCAAGTGCTGTCGTACGGGTTGCATCGACATTTATATTAGTGCCGGAAAGGTGCAAGGTACTCCCCTCGGCGACCTGTGCCATGGTAAGCTTGCCGACAAGCGTTAATGCTGGTTCGGCAACGGCCAGTTGGTCAAGCTGGTAGATGATGTTGTCGTCAACCGCACTGACATTTCCCTTCAGCTGCACACTTTTGAATATTTCTCTGCGCTCACCCATCTGGATGGCAAGTTCGGCAAGACTCATTTTCAGGAGTATTTGGCCCGAGCGTTCCATCTTAACCGCACCATCCAGAGCGAGATCCAGATGTTCTCCGGCCCAATGGCGGGTGCCGGAGGCAACCGAAAAACGACCATCGGCAATGTTCAAATGCAGAGTCGGTGACATAGCGAGTAATGACGCAAAGGAACTGTTTTGGCGCTCCTTCGAGCCAGGCGAATTGTCGATTCCTGCAGGATGTTCAACGGGCAGAGGTTCCGCCAGTTTAAGGTTAATATCCGGTCGATCCAGTTCAACCTGGCCCAAATCCAGTTTTCCTGCCAACAACGCACTCATTTTCGGAGAAATTCGAAGGGAGCCAGCCTTGCCTTCCAGCTCATCCGGAATGGAAAAAGTCAGCTGCTGAAATTCAAGCGTTGGGGAGGGGAAATACCTGATCCCGATTTTCTCATAGTCGATTTCGAGACCTGTGTGGGCGACAAGTGATTGCTGTATTTTTGCTTTTAGCGTTGAGGAAGAAAGAAAGTATTCCGCCACCAGTATCGCAGTTGCCAGTAACAGTACGACAAGCATTGCTATCCCCAGTAGCCGGAAACCAAACCTCTTCTTTTTGGATACAGACAACGTTTGCATATCAACGTTTTGTTGTTCAGGTAAGGTTTTCACAACATTTCACAGTCAGCATGAATTATTTCGTCTGAATACTCAAACAATGGATGCGTGGATTTGTGCAGATTTGAGGGCCGTTTGTGGCTAACCAGCGCAATCCGCAACGAGCTACCCCATCGCTCGGATGGTGTTTGCCAGCTTGCCCAAATCCACCAGGCGCTTGTGGAGTGGTCGCGAATCATTGGCATAAGCCGCCAACTGCTCCTCAAAGATAGGTTTTTCCTTTTGATAGAAGATTCCGAGCCGTAGCGGTTCGTCCTCGCAGGCGCGGGCAAAGGCCTGCATCCGGTCGGCCGGGTCGTGGTTGCCCGGCAGTTGGGCCGTATGTGCCGCAAACCATTGGTAGGTATTTAGCTTGTTGAAGGTGACGCATGGCTGCAGGATGTCAACGAGCGCATAGCCGCGGTGCTGGATCGCCGCTTTAAGAATGTCGCGAGTCTCTTCGGCATTTCCTACATATGCGCGAGCGACGAAAGAGGCGTTGAGGGCCAGAGCGACGGCTAGAGGGTTGAATGGTTCGAGGCTCACCCC
>CAIMMA010000510.1 GCA_903842475.1 uncultured bacterium | reverse complement strand
TATAAAAGGGTGCCCAGCTGGCAAGGCAGGGTTTTTCGCCTGATAACTGACCAGGCTGCGCAGTTCATTGCGGTTCGGTAGTCGCCAGTCGCTATAGCCGCCATGCTGTGCTTGGTTCAGTTCGGCAATCTGGGCGAAGGCTTCCAGCCAGGTACAGGGGAAATTACCGATGTTAGCATCAATCGTCCAACTCAGCCCAGTGGCATGGTCGACAGCAACAGTCCCCTGGACCTCAAAGCGGGGTAGCGGCCAAGGGGCACCTCGAAGGAATTCAGCATCCTGGCCACTCCCCTGACAGTCAATCTCCCTGCCGGTTACATCGTAACAATGGGTCTGGCCAGTGTGCAGGATATGAAGCATTGCATCCTTATACAGTTCATCGGCCATTGGTCTGACTTGCTCCTTTGTTCTTTTATATCAAGGACAACAGATAGTGCTGCAAGGCAACCGCCTGATTACAGTGAAGGTCACGGGCGGAAAAAAGCAGAACGAGCCCCTTTGTACGCGCCAAGTCGAGCAGTAAATTGATGAGCTCAGGCTTAGCCTGCAACTCCGCAAAGTAGCGGTGTTTGAATTCCTCCCATCGGTCGGGGTCATGACCGAACCATTGCCGCAACTGATCGCTGGGAGCGACTTCGCGCAGCCCGTGCCCCGCCTTGAGCGCTTGCTTGGAGACGCCCCGAGGCCAGAGGCGGTCGACCAACACTCGCACTCCCTCGTTGTTGTCGATGGGGTCATAGACCCGCTTGGTGGTGATAAACGGCATGATTCAACCTTGCCGACAAGACCCAGCGATTGATCCTATTGAAATCCGTTTTCCCTGTGCTTCTGGGCAATGGCATCGGCTAACCGATCGAGGGCCGCTAAAGTGGCCTGATCGGGCATGCCTTTGCACAGAACCGGCTCCAATACCTCAACCTTGAGATTGGGGACCATCCCAGCCAGCGTTTCCACTGTCTTGCCACCCCATCCATAGGAACCGATAATCGACAGATACTGGGCCTTCGGACGCAAGGCATTAGCCAGAAATGCGGCATGCGCCGCAAGAGGGTGCGGGCCTGCTAGAACGGTTGGGGTACCGACGACAATGGTGGCCGCATCGACCAGAGCCATGGCCAGTTTGCCGATATCGGTGACCGCAAGGTTGAACAGTTCAACTCGAACGTCTCGCGCGACCAATGCCGCTGTCAGATGGTCGACCATCTTTCGAGTGCTACCGTGCATAGAGACAAAAGGCAACACCACCAGGTTATGGGGTGGATGCAGCACCCAGTCACGGTAGGCCTCAAGAATCCAAGCTGGTTGACTGTAGATCTGGCCGTGACTCGGGGCAATCATATCCACGGGATAACTGGCGAGTTTGTCCAGATTTTTAGCGATGATGGCGCGAAAAGGCAGCATGATCTCCCCGAAATACCGTTTCGCTGCTTCGTACACTCGACCCTGATCGGTGACATACAGGTCGCTGGCGGCAATGTGGGCGCCGAAGAAGTCGCAGCTGAACAAAATTCGATCTTCTTCCAGATAGGTGACCATGGTTTCTGGCCAATGTACCCAGGGCGTATGGATAAAGCGCAATGTTTTGTCGCCAAGTGACAGCGTTTCACCGTCTGCCACTGTGACAAGAACCTCTTCGGTCAGGTGGAGGTGCTCCATGAGCAGAGTCTTGCCTTTTGGGGAGGTGAGTACCTTGGCCTCAGGAAACCGTTCGAGGAGGAGAGGGATGGTTCCTGAGTGATCCTGCTCTGTATGATGGGAAACGATGAAGTCGACTCTGGGAGTATCCCGCAGTTGGCTCAAAAGAAGATCAGCCATGGCGGGATCGACCGCATCGAGAAGAGCTGTTTTGTCGCTGCCCTCGATAAGGTAGGCGTTATACGAAGTACCGTCCGGCAGTGGAACAAGAGCATCAAAAAGCCGCCGATCCCAATCAATCGCACCCAGCCAATAAATGTTTTCTTTGATTTTTCTTTTTTCCACAGAAGCACCTCTCTTTGTGTAAGGGGGAATAGAAAATGATTGATCTTTGGCAGAATACCTTCCCCTATCCGGGTCGTATCGCCATGGCCGCGGTAAGGAGAATGCGGTCGAATCTGTCTTTTTAACAGTGTTAGGTAGACGAGGCGTGGAGTGTGCTTTCGCAGGCCGCCAGGCGTTCTTTCAATGCCTTCTCCCGTTGCCAGCGCGATGTCACATACCGCATGATCGAGGCATACCCCTCGATTTCGCCGCCATCGTTACGCAGCAGTACGATGCTGAACTCCAGTGAAAGACGTGAGCCGTCCTTGTGCACACCTGGTGAGGTCAGCAGGTCAGAGATGTCTTTGGTTTGCCCTGTGGCCATGACCCGGAAATAACCTTCCCAATGGCGGGATCGCAGGTTCTCCGGAATAATCAGATCATGGGATTGTCCTACAGCCTCAACGGCACGGTAGCCAAACATTTGTTCCGCCCCGGTATTCCAATAACGAATATGTCCTTGCCGATCGGCAACAAGAATTGCATCGGTGGTACGTTCAAGCAATTGCTGGAGCAGTCTATCGATGTCAGCCTCTCCAATTGCGCCATGAGGACTAGAGATCTGCAGCTTTCGGAAAGAGGATGTTGTTCTCCAGGTGGACATGCTTGTGGAGGTCGTCCTCAAACTCCTTGAGTTTTTGGTAGGTGACCATGAAGGTATTGCAGACATCACCAGGGATCTCATAGTCCTTGGCAAGATGACGGATAGAATGGACCGCGTCACCGATTTCCTCGTGCTCGCGATGCAGTTTGAGCAGGGACGCCCGGATCGTGTCCCGATCCTTTGCCTCCGGTGTGGTGCCGGATATTCTGGCTGCGTCGGCTCGCTTGAGGGCTGGAAAGAAAATTTCTTCTTCCTCCTTCAGGTGGGCGGTCATATCGGTGACTATCTTGTCGAAGATCGAGGCAATCTCAATTACCTCAGGGTGATGATCGCCATGAACGCCGGCAATCTTGCGGGCATAGACAGCAATTTGGGCATCATTTTCTTTGAGATAGGCATGATGGGTGTTGACAATATAGTCGGCAAGAAACGGCAGTTCCCATGATGAATATTTTTGGCTCCGTTCGACTGGT
>CAIMMA010000509.1 GCA_903842475.1 uncultured bacterium | reverse complement strand
TGAACAGGACGACAAAGAGCAGGAAGCACAGGGTCTGGCCGATTTTTCGCCAGACCGAGGGGGTGAAGCGTGGGCTCAAGCGACGCATCAGCCCGTCACCACCTGTATCCGATCGAGATTCATTTCCCCCAGGCCCATGTTGTAGGCAGCCACGGTCGAGTCGATGGCATCGGGCGGCAGCGCAAACAGGGTGGTGGCGTAGGCGTCCGCCGCCACCGGGTCGACCGAGGCGATCAGGGTGTCGGTTTTGCGGACATCATTGAGATCGCCGCCCTGGGGACCGTTGTTGAGGAGGATGCGGGTGGCGTCGATGATGGTCAGCTTCGGTCGCACCACCGTGGCCAGGTCAGCCAGGCTCTGGCCTAGATCGTGGTGGAGCGAGCCCCGATTGCCGCCGATCACCCCCATGCTGTTCTTCAGCCCCAGGGTGAGCCGACTCAGGCCGTGGTGCTTGGCCACCGGCAGATTGATGTAGCAGTCGCAGTCCAGGGCCTCTTTGTAGATCTCCCAGCGGGTCAGCGACTTGCCCTTACTGATGTCCACCGGGATGAATTTGCGTTGGTCGATGTGTTCGATCACGGCGCGGGGATCGGCAAGCGAGCGTACGGCCTGCTCGATGCCGCTGTTGGCGTAGCAGCGTCGTTGCTCGTTGCAGGTTCGGTCAAAAACCAGCACCTTTTTGGCGCCGGCCTCCAGGGCCCGGGCCACCACGGCTTTCACCACCTGGGGATGGGTGTTGGCCGCCTGCTCCGGGCTGCGGTCCCAACCGATGTTCGGTTTGACCACCACCCGGTCGCCTGGTCGGACAAACTGCTGCATGCCGCCCAGCGGTGCCAGCACCCGAGTCACCAGGGCCGAATAATCTTCACCTTTGGCGACACTGAGCAGGGAGGGCGTTTTTTCGGCGGCAAAGGCCGAGGGCAGGATGTGGAAGCGGGGAATGGCCAGGGTCGCCCCGGCCGACCAGAGGAAGACTTCGCGGATGAATTGACGTCGGTCCATGGAAACCTCCTGTTGCCCAGAGGGCGCAAGGGTTACGACATGCAAGGGACGGTGCTTGTCTGTGGTGCGGTGCGGTTGGAACTATATCCGGATGCGGCAGGAAAGGCAACGGAACGGCTTCGATGTCGCTCCGAACGGTTATTCAATTGCATACTGATTCAGCTTACGGTACAGGGTCTTGCGGCTGATTCCCAGGGTTTCGGCGGTTTTCTGGCGGTTGCCGCCGTGGAAGTCGAGCAGTTTGAGGATGTGTTGCTTTTCGACGGACTCCAGGGTCAGCACCGCTTCGGTATGCTCGGCGGATTCCACCATCTCCCGGGGCAGACAGCGTTCACTGATAATACCGTTTTCCGCCAGGATAATCGAGCGCTCGATGACGTTGCGCAGTTCGCGGATGTTGCCGGGCCAGTTATAGCTGAGGATGCAGGACATGGCCCGGTCGACAATGCGGTAGCTGGTGTTGTCGGGGCTGAGCGCGGTGAGGAAGTAGTCCACCAGTAGGGGTAAATCCTCCTTGCGCTGCTTGAGCGAGGGGATCTCGATGCTGAAGGCGTTGATTCGGTGGAAAAAGGCCTCGTTGAATCGCCCCTTTTCCACCTCGTCGGCCAGGTGGCGATTGGTGGCGAACAGGTAGCGGATATTGACCTTGCGTTCCTCCTTTTCACCCACCCGTCGGTAGGTGCCGGTTTCCAGGGCGCGCAGCAGTGAGGCCTGGACCTCAAGCGGTAACTCGCCGATCTCATCAAGAAACAGAGTGGAGTCGTGGGCAAAGCTGAGCAGCCCCTCCCGTGATTCGTCGGCACCGGTGAATGAGCCCTTGGTATGGCCGAACAGTTCGCTGCGGGCCAATTCCTTCTGGAGGGTGGCGCAATTCTTGACGATCATCGGGTTGGCGGCCAGGGGCGAGCGCTGGTGGATCAACCGGGCAACCACATCCTTACCCACGCCTGATTCGCCGGTGATCAGCACCGGGATTCGGGCCGGGGCCACCTTGTCGATCAGAAACTGGATATCCCGGATCGCCTGGCTGTTGCCGATGAAGCGAACCTGATCTTTTCCCTGGCTGGTGCTGTGGCGGAGCATGGCGTTCTCCCGCGACAGCAGCGCTCGCTGGTGGGCCTTTTCAACAATCAGGTCGAGCCGGTCAAGATCAAAGGGCTTGCGGATAAAATCGTAGGCGCCGAGCTTCATGGCCTCGACCGCGATGTCGACATCGCCATGGCCGGTGATCATGATCACCTCGATATGGGGAATCGATTCACGGATGCGGATCAGCAGTTCAAGATCCGAGACATCCGGCAGCCAAAGGTCCATGATGACGACCTCGAACCAGTGGTTGCGCACCATGGCCAAGGCCTCGGCGCCGTCAGCAGCGGCGTGGATCTCGCGACGGCTGTTGGCCAGTTCTTTCTGCAGCAGTCTTCTGATCGATTCTTCGTCGTCGACAATCAGGATACCGTATTTTTCTCTGTCCATTAGTATTCGATTCCCGGAAACGTCACCCGAAAAGCCGACCCCTTGCCGACCGCACTGGTCACGCTGATTTCGCCGTGGTGGTTTTTGACAATGGTGTAACAGGTTGAAAGCCCGATGCCGATCCCTTTGCCCACCGGTTTGGTGGTGAAAAAGGGTTCGAAAAGTTTATCCTGGAGTTCCAGGGGGATGCCGCAGCCGGTATCTTCAATCACCAGGGTGGCTTTACCATGGTTGGCAAAGGTTTTGATCGCAATGGCGCCGCCGTTGCTGGTGGCGTCCAGGGCATTGGTGAGGAGATTGATAATCACCTGCTTGAGTTGGGATTCGTCGCCTGTGATTTGCGGCAGTTCTTCAGAGAGCAACGTGGTCACGGTAAGATTACTCCGCTCCTTAAAGTGATGCTTGAGCACGAACAGGGTGTCGGTCACGCACTGGTTGAGATCGACCTGGCCGAGGCTGGAGACGGTGGGGCGGCTGAAGGTGAGCAGGGTTCGGACGATATCGCGGCACCGCAGGCATTCTTTGATGATGGTGTCGGTGTATTCCTTGAAATCTGCTTGAAGTTCTTGGTCTATCTTTCCTTCAAGGCGAGCGTTTCTGCGCTTGAGTCCTTGCGCGAATCCGAGGATTGCGGTGAGGGGATTATTGATTTCATGGGCGACCCCGGCGGCCAGGGCGCCGACCGTGGCCATCTTTTCCGCCTGGTAAAACTGGGCCTGGAATTCCTTTTCCCGGGTGACGTCCCGCTTGAAGAGCAGGATCTGACGCTCGCCGGTGGGGCTGGTCCGGAGCGGCGAGGCAATGATTTCGAAGTGCTTGAAAACATCTGCCACCTTGTAGATGCACAGATCCTTGACAATCTCGTCGCGATCGAGCGAGCGCAGGGCCGGGCAATCCACGCAGCGGCTTTCCCGGCCGCGGAAGACGGTATAGCAATGGCGGCCGATCGGATCAATCCCCGGAAACCATTCGGTGAACACATGGTTGACCCGTTGAATGCGCAGGTTTTCCGAAAGCACCACCATCAGATCGGTGATGCCGTCGAGTAGCGCCTGGATTTCTTTGCGTTTTTTTTCCAGTTCCAGATTGGAGCTCTTGAGCTGTTCGACCTTCTGCTGCAACTCCTGGTAAAACCCCAGCTTGCAGTGTTCGATGCCGACCAGATCTTCGAGGGTGGTAGGCCGAGGCATCACCACACCTCCTCGCAGATCCGCAGAAATTCCTCCCAGGTCGCCGGCCGGGGATTGGTCAGGTTGCAGGCGTCAAGCACCGCCATTTTGCAGATCGGTTCCAGGTGATGGCGTTCGCTTTCCGGGATCAGCTGGCTCAGCCGCAGGGCCACATCGAAGGAGGCAAAGAACGCGTCGAGCGTTTCGATGCCGGCCAAAGCGGTTTCCTCATCCGATCCCAGCGAGCGCTTCAGGATCACCCGGCCGATGTCCGCCATTTTTTTGGGATTGATGCCAAGGTTGAAGCGCATCACGCTGGTGAGGAGAATCGGGTGGACCACGCCGTGGCGCATGTCGAAATGGCCGCCCAGGCTATGGGCCAGGGCATGTTCGGCACCGAGCCCGGCGTTACTGAAGGCCATGGAGGCCGAGACCGCTGCGATGCTGAGCTGTTCGAGCGCATCGAGCGAACGGGTGGCCACCGCATGCTGCAGATGGGCCAGGATGAGATCGATGGCCTTGAGGGAGTGCATCTCGGTGAACGGTGAGGCGATCAGTGACATATAGGCCTCGATGGCGTGGGCCAGGGCATCGACCGCGCTCTGAATAATCAGGGCTTCGCTTTTGGTCCGCAGGATCAGCGGATCGACGATGGCGATGTTGGGCACCAGGGTCCGGGTGATGATGGACATTTTGACCCCGCGCTTCATGTCGGTGATGATGCAGAACTGACTGATGTCCGAGCCGCTACCGGCGGTGGTGGTGATCAGCATCATCGGCGGCAGGGGCCGCTGCACCCGGTTGGCTCCCTCGTAATCGCGGATCCGGCCGCCGTTGCTGGCAATGATCGCAATCCCCTTGGCGGTATCCATGGCGCTGCCGCCACCGATGGCGATAATCACGTCGGTGCCGTTTTTACGGTAGAACTCGGCCCCCTGCTCCACCTGGAAATCGCGTGGGTTGGAGGTGACCCCGGGATAGTAGACCCACTTGATCCCTTCTTTTTCGAGGATATCCATAAGACGCTGCAGCCATCCCGCTTCCTCGATGCCGGCATCACTCACCAGGAAAACCTTTTTGGCGCCAAGGCGGAGGGCGCATTGGCCGGCATAATCGAGGCTGCCCCGGCCGAAGATGATTTCAGGAATGGCGAATTTGGTGATATTCATACAGCAACTCCATTTCGATGGTTTCGGCAGGGGATTGGCCAATCATCTTCGAGAAACCCGCCTGTGCGTAGAGACAGGCCGCAGGGCCGTGCCGGCCCAATCAAAAGATAAGCATCTTTCATGCCTGGTAAGCCCCCTTGCCGTTTCTCTTGCCGGCATCCGCAGGGGGCATGGGAACAAATGACCCGTTGTCGCCAAGTTAGGCCGTGGTTTCTGCGGTCTTTATCGATGCTGCCCGTCCCTGATGCTGTCATGTTGTCGGCCGGTTCGGGTCAAAATGACTCGCATGGGATGACAAGCGGGGCGTTTTGACCCGGAATGGTTTGTAGTTATCGGCGCAGTGCTGTCGTCTGACAGCGGTATTCCGGCCTTTGTTGGTACGCAGAAACAATTCGAATCCCCCCTTCAGGGAACCCACCAGTGCGAACCGGCTCGGCGCGGACGAATCTGTTCTGCCGGGACGTTCGCCGACTCCATGGCGGCCTGGAGATCCTGCAGCGGCGCCGCATAACCGGTGTCCGCCAACTGGAAGGTGCCGTAATGAATGGGCAGGGTAGGCGGCTGGCCCAGATCATGATAGGCGCGAACGGCTTCTTCGGGGTTCATGTGGCCGTAGGCCATGAACCAGCGGGGATCATAGGAACCGATGGGCAGCATCGCCAG
>CAIMMA010000508.1 GCA_903842475.1 uncultured bacterium | reverse complement strand
TCCTTCCTGGAGGAAGGACGGCAGGTCCTGCCCGATTGTTTGACGCCAGAACGATGCCATCTCATGGGTTGTTCCGGTGCGCATTACGGGATCTTTAGCGACCTCATCATGAGCATTAACTTTATAAATTAACAGTTCGGTCCCTTCCAGTCGCTCCTGCTGCAACCCTCTCACCTCGATAGCCGACTCAAGGGCTGCTGTAAGATTGGGGTACTTGGCGGCAGCTTCAAAGTCGCTGAAATCTTTGTCAGCCGTGACCATCGAAAAGGAATCGTCAGCAATGACGAAATATTCTTCCGCCAAAATTTGGTGTCGCTCTTCGGGCGAGGGTGGTTCAGCTTCAAGCGATCTGTCTTCAGCTCGGAGCTGCCCCATGGCTTTCAGATGATCCAGGCAGGCGGTGAACGATGGACCAAGGTCCGCCGCTTGATCGGTTTCGATCTCAACAGCCAGTTGCATCGATTCCAAAGCCTGCAGTTCATCTCCTTTTCCCAGCGCTTGCAGCGAAGCGTCAGCATGCTTGTTCGCTTCTCTGGCAGCCCCCAGGTCGTCCCATCGGCCGAAGTCCGCCATCGCACGATTGATCTCGGCCGCGATCTCCTGGTGAACAGGCCGATCCGTTTTCTGCGACGACCCCATCTGTTGCTGTAGTTCAAGCCCCATGACATACTCCGCCATTTTTTCCGCCGTCTGACAGGCGTACAGGATTTCATATGGGTTGTTTTTCAGGACCTTGATCCAGCTATCGATATACGCTGAGTGCTGGCCGGGATCGTGAGGTATCCCAAGTTCCTGGCTGATCATCCAGGAAGCTATCTCGGCCCGGAGTTCTTCCTTGGCGTAGGTTTCCGAACCGAAGGGGCCAAAATCCCGGTTCATCCTGGATGGATGGCCGGTTGAGTGGCCAAGTTCGTGCAGCGCCGTGGAGTAGTATCGATCTTCGCTGTGGAAGTTATCCCGTGGCGGCAGGTGAATTTCATCCTTATAGACAGCATAATAAGCCCGGTCTCTTTGGTCGTGCGTGATGGAAACGCCGGAGTTGTTCAGGATTTCCTCGGCCTTCTCGATCGGATTCCATGCCAGCTCTTTTCCACCGAATAAGGGCAAATCTTTGCCCTCTTGGGTTTGCAGCTGACTCGTGTGAAAAACCGAATAGACTTGCAGCAATGGACGGCTGCGCTCAAGCTTTTCCGTCATCTGGTTGCCCTCGGCATCCAGGACCGGCTTGCCTTCCTTGTCCAGGACCTTTTTCTCGTCACTCCAGTGCCAGAAAACGATTTTGCTGGATTTTTCTCCTTTTTTGACTCGATGGCCCTCTTCGTTGGCCTGTTTCAAGGTCATCCAGCGCGGATCGTCAAACCCCTTACTGCCGAGCGTCACCCGGTTGATTCCCCGGTATACCGTGCCGGTGGTCGGATTGAATGGAGGTTGAGGAATGCCTGCTTCCCAGGGCTTTTGCCAGGGAGCGGTGCCGGCCTTGAGCTGCTCGATAAGCTCGGTGGCGAATTGCGTGGCGATATCCTTGTTATTACTCATCGCTTTCCTCCTCCGGAACCTCCGCGCTTTCAATCACGTCGATCGGGGCCTCATCGCTTTCGAACGCACCCATGAATTCGGCCACGTCCGGATCCACCGGAATGCCGAGACCGGGGTTTTCTTTGGCTTGACGCAGGGCCGCATGGGCTGCTGCTTTCATGTATTCCAATTCTTGCTTATCCATGATTTTCTCCTTTTAGAAATTCAAGCTGTCGTTCAGTGGGCGCCCAGGCCGAAATTTCACAACCTGTTTCGCCGGCACATCCACATGCTCGCCTGTTCGTGGGTTGCGGGCGATTTTGGCCGGATACGATTTGGGCTGAAAACTGCCAAAGCCGGACAATGTGATACTTTCTCCTTTTGCAAGCGCGTCGGTTACCGTGGTCAGCATGACGTCCAAACATTTTGCCGCCTCCGATTGTTTTAGGTTGCTTGCGAAGGCCATTGCATTGACGAGATCCTTTCTGGTCATGGTGCGTCTCCTGTGAAGGGGGTGATGATAACGGGCTCAACCCGCTGGAGATCCGTCAGCGGAACCAACCCGAAGTAACGACTGTCGAAACTGCCTGCATGATCAGCCAGCAGGAGCACCTGCCCGGGTGGAATCATCCCTTCGTTCATCTCGGGCATAGGCCGGCCGTGACTGTCAACTCGCCTGACTGCCGAATTCGGCATCGGGTGATCATTCACTATGATCCAGCCGCCTTTGATCTGGATATTGTCGCCG
>CAIMMA010000507.1 GCA_903842475.1 uncultured bacterium | reverse complement strand
GGTGGGGCTCACTCCGGAGGTGCTCGACGTGATTCAGCATTCATCGCTGGGCACGACCTTGGGACGGGAACGGATGCATTTCACCCTGGAACAGGCCGTCGAGAAATACAGGCAGTCTGACGTGAGTGCAACGCGCTGACAGCATTAAATGCAATCCAGGCTTGTATACCCTGAAAGAGGAATAACATCTGCTGGGGGGAAAAAATAATTGGACATCGGTTATTCGGCTATCATAAAATAATCCGATAACAATGGCCACGCACACAAGTTTTCAAGGTGTGCCAATATGGTGATTTTTCATTACAGATAATATCTTTATTTTTAGAAAAATCAGCCGCTAATTCAAAATATCCGCGAGGAGCTATTAACATGGCAATGGTTGTTTGGAATGAAAATCTCAGTGTGAAAGTAGCAGAGATTGATACTCAACATAAAAAGCTCGTTGCGATGATCAACGAGTTGTATGACGCAATGAAAGTGGGAAAAGGTAAAGAGGTTACAGGTAAAATCTTGAACGGATTAATTTCATATACTGTGACCCATTTTCAACAGGAAGAACGCTATTTTGATAAATTTGGTTATCCAGACAAAATGAACCACAAAAAAGAACATGCTGATTTTGTAAAAAAAGTCAGTGGATTCAAAAATGATTTTGAAAGCGGCAAGGTGTCTTTAACAATTGAAGTTATGAACTTTTTAAGTGATTGGTTGTTTAAGCATATCAAAGTCACTGATAAAGGGTACAGTAAATTTTTTAATGAAAAGGGACTGAAATGATATCCTGACCTGGCACAAAGCTGAACGAATGCCGCAAGGCATTGGGAGAACTGGTGTTCGCTGACTGTACCATCCAGCACTACAGAATATAAAAGCACCCCCAAGGAATCCTTGAGGGTGCTTTTTTTGTTTAAAAATTTTGGCTGCGAACCGATTACCACAGGGATCAAAAAAAAACTCTTTCAAACTGAATCCAAACCCTTTTTGACCTTATCGATTAATTCGTCACCAAAGTTTCAGGTTCTTTAATAATCGGTTTCAGTCGAACGCTCGCGACAGGAGTCTTCTTTTTAGTATCTGACTTTGCCGGTTCACCATTTATTCCCTGTTTAAAGTTGTCACTAAGCCAAATTAAAAATACGGACACCGCCATGGAATTTTTAGAGGTTGGTTTTATATGTGTAAATCCTTGTGCGGGACTAATAATTGATCTGTATTGCTCGGGTATATCCGGAGCATTATTGCCGAAATAATAAAATGTATTGGAAATCAGGACTCTATTAACGCTCGTGTCCCCCTTGAAGTGCTTTGCATTGTGATATTGGTTCGGCACTTGCTCCAAATCAGCGTGATCTCCACTTTTGTAAATATTGTCACCAGTTAGATTGTTCTTATTCGGTTTTTTGGAATTGTATTCTGGATACTTCCAATACAAATCGAAAGTCAGGGCTCTGGAGATTTGCATAGCAAACACTAAGCTGTCTTTTTTGGGTCCTATAGTTGTACCGATAATCCAATCGCCTATTCTGGCATAGTATCGAATTTTTGGTTTGCTACATGCAAGAGTGCAAACGCCGCCAAACGGATTTGGAGAAAATCCATTGTCACTTTCTACGATGTATGAAAATAAATCGGGGAGCTTGTCTGCCATTTGCTATTACCCTATCAGTTGAGTTGGATAATTAAAGTTGGCTTGATATTCCCTTAACGATAAAAGGAGAGTCAGCTTCAGAGAGTTGATTTTGACTTTTACTTTTCCAGTAAATGGTTTGATTGAATATATTTGCTAATCACCAAGGACTAAACATCTCTCAATAAAATTCTCGCAATTTTTAACCTTAATCATCTTTTTTGATAAATCCAGTTGAGACAGCTTTATTTATCACCTGGCTTTTCGCTAGCCACTTTGGCTACAACTGAACGATATTTTAAACAATAATTAATTACAACATCACTGAAACGTTCTTTAATACACAGAAGGGTTGGTTTCGTAATTGAAAAAATATGGATCAACCGGAATTAAGAACGAATTAAAGCGCAGGGAACTTAACTCACAGGACAGAGCATGAAATAATTGCCAGAGAAGGTCTTTGAATATATGGGACAAATAAAAAAGGCACTTAACCCATAAAGAGTTAAGTGCCTGAATTTACATGGTAGCGGGGACAGGATTTGAACCTGTGACCTTCGGGTTATGAGCCCGACGAGCTACCAGACTGCTCCACCCCGCGTTGCATCCAGCCATTATACACGGCTGGGCGGGGATGTCAATCATTGATTTGTTACCCTTCCCCTTTCGGCAGGAGGGCAGTGATCTTTTCCATGACCACGGCGGGAAAAGGGGTCAGCTTCCCCTGGCGGTTGATGCAGGCATGGGCGGTGAACCCCTTGACCAGCAACTGGGGACGCTGGCCCTCCTGGTCGCGACTGATGGCGTAATGAAACCGACAGGTCACCTTGCTGACCTCGACCAGCGAGGTGGCGATGGTGAGCAGATCGTCATAGGCGGCCGAGGCCTTGAAGCGGAGATAGCTCTCAGTCACCGGCAGGATACAGCCCAGCTCCTCGATGGCGCTGTAGGGCAGGGCCCAGGCGCGCATCATCTCGGTCCGGCCGATCTCGAAATAGCGCAGGTAATTGGCATTGTAGACCACCCCGGCCGCGTCAGTGTCGCCGTAGATCACCCGGTAAGTTACCTTGAACACCGGTTCGGCCAGCCCCACCGCCAGTTTACTCACCCCGCCCCTCCTGCTCGACAAAACGGCGGAAGAAGGCTGCCCCGGACGGCAAGTTCAGGGCCGGATTTTCGGCCACCGCCGCCATGACATGCGCCTCGGTGTAAGTCTGGTTGGCCGGGGCGGCAACACCCCTGGAATCAAAGAGAAACATCGGCACCGGCCAATCCTCGTGGGTCTTGCGGTGGATAGGGGTGTAGTGATCCATGGTCACCACCAGCCTGAAAGGTTCCCCCCGGCGCTCCATCTCCTCGATAATCGGCGCGACGATGCGGCTATCGAAATCCTCAATGGCCTGCACCTTCTCCCGTACCAGCCCTTGGTGACCGGCTTCATCCGGGGCCTCGACATGGACCAGGACAAAATCCTCGTTCTCGAGCACCTTGAGCGCGGCCCGGGCCTTGCCCTCGTAATTGGTGTCGAGATAGCCGGTGGCGCCTTCGACCTCGATGGCGGTCAGCCCACTGAGGACTCCGAGCCCTTTGAGCAGATCGACTGCGGAGATCAGGCCGCCGCGGATACCGAACCGCGCCTCCAGGGTTTCCATGGCCGGCCGCTTGCCTTCGCCCCACAGCCAGATACCATTGGCGGTCCGCTTGCCCTGCCGCTCCCGCTCGCGGTTGACCGGATGCTCGGCCAGAATCCGCGGTGCCCGGGCCAGCAAGTCGGCAAAGGCGGGCACCTGTCGATAGGCCTGGAAAAAACCGGCCACATCCTGATCGGAATGATCGTGCGGGGGGACGGTGGCAAACCCCGCGGGCAACTCGCCGCGAAGCACCAGCAAATGCCGATAGCTGACCCCGGGGTAGAGGGCCAGCTGGGCAGTGCCGCACTCGGCCTGGAGGGCCTTGATCAGCTGCCGGCTCTCCTCGGTGGTGATGTGGCCGCTGCTGTAATCCACCATGATCAGGCTTCCGTCGGCGCGCCGGTCGACATGGACCAGATTGCAGCGGAAGGCGATCTCATCCCCGCCGAGCTCCACCCCCAGGCTCGCAGCCTCCAGCGGAGCCCGGCCGGTATAGTAGCGTTCCGGTTCATAGCCGAGCAGGCTGAGGTTGGCCACATCGCTCCCCGGCGGATACCCCTCGGGCACGGTGCGCACCAGGAGCATCTCGGACAGCCGGGCCAACCGGTCCATGGCCGGAGTGGCCGCGGCTTCCAGCGGCGT
>CAIMMA010000506.1 GCA_903842475.1 uncultured bacterium | reverse complement strand
CTTGCCGCCGGCCTGCTCTAAAAACCCGGCTTTGGTGCAAGCCGCGTGCTCCGTGGGCACCACCTGCAGCGTCCCGCCGAGCAGGGCGCTCACCTCCTCGCACATCTTGGCCATGCTGTTTTTCAGCAGGGTATCAACCAGCTTGTGCTGTTTCTCAAGATCCCGGCGGGGTTCGACCGCGGGGCCGGGAGCCGCCGCAACCGGGCGCTCCAGAATGCCCGCCTCCTGGCTCGCCTTGCCATCGCCTGCTTGCCGCTTGAGCGTCCCGATCGACTCCGGCGCCTCCTTGGCTTCAGGTTCGGCAGCCTGCACCGCAGCGGCCTCCACGGGTGGAGCCGTTTCTTGAGCAGCCTCGGCGGCCAACCCAAAGAGCACTGCCGGAAAAACCACCTCGAGACTGCCGAGGTCACGATTATCCAGCTGCATGGGAACGGTCATCAGGTAGTAGGAACCATCGGCAATCGGCTGTTCGGATTCGATCACCACCTTGACCGGGACAACAACCTCCTGCTCCGTTCGGATAAAACGTATTTTTTTGGGGTGCTGCTCTTCAAAGGTGACAGTCATTGCCCCGCAGAAGATATTGGCAACCTCGCCGAACGAATCTTGCAACTCCTCGGAATAGTCTTCTGCGGCGCTCAGACTTGCCAACTCGGATTCGGGCAGCATGATGAGCGCACCGCCGATCTGAATGGCATCCTTAATCCCAACCAACAGGCAGGCCGCGCCCTGCAGGTCGCCATCGATGCGGACATGAGCCAGAACACGCTTGCCGCCTGGCTCGGCGAACAAAGCTTCCTTACTGCTTTCGCGGAACTTTGGCTCGCCCAGCTTGAACGGCTTGCCGATCAGGGAGGCGACCTCCTCTTGAATCCGGTCGCAGCAGGAAAGCAATATTTTGTCGAAGCGTTCTCTGGCTTTCATCACGCAGGCATCGTTAAGCTAAAAAAGAATCACGACCTGTCCCAAAAGAACAGCTCGGCCTCATCGGCATGGTATTCGGTTGAACCGGTATCCGGGACCGGTCCAAGGGCCTAAGCCAGGAGCCGGTGGCGACCGCTGAGGGTGCCAGACGGTGGCACCGGGTTTCTTCATCTCTTTCGGTAGAGATGCATAAAGAATTAACTCCTTTATTCAAGACTGGATATACCGGAGCTCAACCCCAAACCGGCCCAACGGGCTCGTAAACGGGATCATGACCCGTGAGGCTCCCGAAAGACCGCTGGTCCTGATGGACGTGCCTATCACCGTTGTAGGGATGGCCAACTCCGTCTTTGTTCCAGCACCGATCAACGCCTCTTTGAGGCCGCCGGCCACCATGTTGGCAATTTCGCCGATGGCGTCTTTGACATCCCCGTCGAGCTCGGTCACCTCCATGCCAAGCATAGCACCAGTGATGCCCATCGCCACCTCCGCAGGGCACTGGATGGCGAGGATGCCCTTAAAATCGCCGGCCAGACCGATAAGGCTGGAAAGGTTGTATTCGATCGCCGCATTCTCCTCCGATGACACCTCCGGCGTAATCTCGATAAAAATCATGGAGGCGAAAACCTCCAGCGTGGTATCGATTAAAACATTCTCTAGATCCAAAAACCGCCCCCTTGAGCAAACCCGTTACCTGCAGCTGAGACAAAAATCACCGTTCAAGCTCCACCTCGACAAAAAACACCCCGGAAGGTGTCTGAAACGGCAGAATAACCTGATCCACTTCGGCCTGGGAGGTGAAGGCGTACTGTTCGCCGTATATGGTTGAAGGCAGGGAGAGTTGGATATCTTTGCCCCGGTCGGAGAGAATCGTTTTGAGATTCCCGCCAAGCATGTTGGCGATTTCGCCGATGGCGTCCTGAACATCGGCGTTGATCTCATCCACTTCCACTCCGAGAAAGCTGCCGGTAACATCCAAGGCCACCTGCTTGGGAAAATGAACGGCCAGGACTCCTTTATGAACGCCGGCCAGGCCGACCATGCCGGTGATTGAATTTTTCAAAGGCCCGAGCGTCGTCAAGGGTTCTCCAGCCACGGAGATATCCATCATAACCATGCCGATGAATATTTCCTTGGTTGCTTCGATAATTTTGTCGTTGATTTCAGAAATGCTGTTCGTCCCGTTCACACACTGCCCTCCCTCTTTAAGCACTTGTCAAGAGACCACTCGTCGTCTTGACAGGCAAGAATGCAAATCACCTGATTTGCCATTGGTTACATGAACGGGCCGAGAACCTCGTTGACCTTGTCCGGGGTGAAGGGTTTTTTCAGAGCACCGATGGCGCCCAGACTCTTGGCTTCGCCGATGATATCCTCACCGGTCTCGGTGGAGATCATAAAAACCGGAATATCTTTAATACCGGGGCGGTTGCCCTTTTCCCGGAGAAACTCAATCCCGTTCATATTGGGCATATTGATGTCGCTCAAAACGATGTCTACCGATTCCTTTTCAAGCATTGCCAAGGCTTCCAGACCGTCGCCGGCTTCATAAATCTCTCCGAAATCCAGCCCTGCCTGACGCAGCGAACGGCTGATGATCTTTCGCATTGTGCTGGAATCGTCCACAAGCAGTACATTCTTTGCCATTATTCTCTCCTCTTGGTCGTACGCAAATTGATCGCTATTCCTGTTTCAAAGAATCTGCACGATGAAACAGAAGATTTTTTTGTATTGGTTATTCTATCAAGTCCAAAACAGGGAAAGCAAGTTTTCTTCCTGCCTAACCGTTTTTTCCCACATACGGTCTCAGTGCTGTTGTGGCACTTTTAAGGTTATCCTGGTCCCTTTGCCGGGTCGCGTCAGCATCTCCACCCTGCCCTGCAGTTGCTGGACCCGGTCCCTGACCGCTGCGAGCCCGGCACCTGGACTCAACCCGGCCTGGATTTCGCCGGGCGGGGCCGCCGGCGCACGAAAGAAAAGCTGGGCAAGTTCCCGGTGGGTGAGATGGCCGACCCCTTCACGGGCAACCAATCCTTGGGCAACCGCCAAATTGGTGATGGTTTGCAGGTCAAAGCCCAGCCCGTCATCCTCAATGCTCACCCAGATCTCGTTACCGTGCTGCAGTGCAGTGAGCGTTAATTTGCCGCTCTTCCTTTTCCCGGCCAGCACTCGTTCCTCAACGGTTTCCAAACCATGCGCCACACCATTGCGCAGGAGGTGGTGCAACGGATCGGCTAATAGAAATATATCGCGTTGATCAAGGAGGGTATCGATGCCTTCGACCACGAAATAGACCCGCTTGTTGTATTGCACCGCAAGGTCATGCACCATTCGCTTCAGCCGGGAAGAAAAAGCGGCGAGAGCTTCTTGATTGCAGGATTGAGCCAACGCCAGCAATTCCGCAAAAAGGTCGGCGGTACTTCCTTGCAGCGGATAGACCATGGCCAGTTGATTGACCAGCTCCACAATTCTTGCAATTTTCCTGCCATCAATACTCACCTCACTGTAAACGGCCTCGGCCGGAGGAGATTCGGCCGAGGCCGGACAAACGCCGCTGAGTTCGGTTTCCGCCTGTGCCGCCCTGGTGCGATTGCTGTGCTGCGCCTGGAGTACATGCTGAAGCTGGTCCGGCGTCACCTTCCCCATATCCACCAGCACCTCACCCAGGCGGCGGGGCGCAGTTTCCCGGGAGCTTTTCTGCATCTCCAGGGCACTTTCTATGGCTTGGGAGTCAACCAGGCCGGCCTCGATCAACAAGGTGCCGATCGGTTGCCGCATCAAACCCTGCAGAGCGGCCAGATGATGGTCCAAACCGGTGACGGTGCTATCCCCCAGACGGGCAATGCCGGTCAAGGTACTCCGCACCGCATCGATACTCCGTAAAAAAACCCTCTCGGGATATTCGGTCTGAAAGAATTCCCCCTGGAGATAGCGGGTCAAAGTGGATTCAAGGGCCAGGCACAATCGTTCCAGATCCCGCATTTCAAAAAGCGCGAAATTTTGTTTCAACCGATACAGGAGGCGGCATAAATCCTCCATTCGCTGATGATCCATGGCGATAAAATCCCAAAGCACGAACTCCTGCTCCGCCGTGGTCAAAAGATTCTCGGTTTCCATGAAAAAAGCATCGTGCATGCCATGGGGTTCCAGGACACCGGCGCCATGCTCCTCGAACTCTTCGCCACCAGCCTGAATCGCTTGAAAAATCGCCCCGGTCAAGGCTTCGGCCGATGGGGCCAGGCGTTGATCGGTTTTTTCCGCCAGCACCAACGGCAAGCCTTTCTCCATGAACTGACAGGATTCTGCCAGCAAGGCGACCAGCCTGGGATGCATCGACTGCACCCCGGACCTGATCCGATCGAGCAGGTATTCCATAGCCTCGGCCGGACGGACCAACTGTTCGAGTTGCAGAAAACCACCTGTCCCCTTAATGGAATGAAACAGGTGAAAACAGCGTTCAATCACCTTGGGCAGAATATCCTCCCGGTCGGGCTGTTCCACCAAAGCCTGAACAAATGGAGTGACGCGCTTCAAGCCCGCCAGGCTCTCCTGCACGAAATCATCTAGTATGGAATAGTCTTCCTCTGGAACGCTCACCACTCCCTCCCGAAAACCAGCGTTATCATGGACCTTAGCAACAACAAAATAGCCTCTCTGGGACGCACACGATAACAAATCCAATCAGGTCTGCCAATCAAACAGACTGCGGCATCGCAATTGCCAAAATTATGACACCGCCCCCGCCCTAAGAACAGCGCCACCTCCACGAGTATGGATCGAAAACAAGCCCAAACGCGATTCAACCGCCGAAACAGGCGGACACTTTTGCATGGAATGTTTATTGCTAGAAATGATTCCAGCACGGCGCTCCATTCACCGCATGACCGCAAGCCGCATTCTGACAACGAACCTTTATGATCAATCGTATTTTTATCCTCCTCCCGCTGTTGGTTGGCATTTTATGTCCGGTTAATGCTGCACGAGCTGCCGCGATACTGAAAAGTATCACTCGCACCGATGCCTCGCCACACCTGCAACTCACCCTGCACTTCGATCAATTGCCGGCTTTCGCCACGACCACCACCGGCCGGAGAATCGATCTCAAGTTGCAGAATACGCAGTTGGCAGACCACCTGGCACAACCGCCCACCGATGGCAAAATGATCAAGATGGTCGCCACGCAGCAAAAAAACAACGCCGTCCTTTCCTTCTATTTCCGTTATCCTCCGCAGAAAATGACACCGGAAAGCAACAAAGACGGCGCCACCCTCATGCTCGACCTCATCCTGGGCGATCCGCTGACCGTAACCTCCCAGGAGCTGGCTGCCAAACTACAAGGAGTGGCCACTGTCAAACGGCCCGAGAGCGAGGGGCTCAGCCCTTTGACGGCCTCAACCTATGCCAGAAACTGGGTTTCTTTTTTCACTGGGTACGAATCGCCGGTGGAGATCGCGGTCCCGCCCAGGCTGCGGTTGCCCCCGTTCCCCCTGGCCGCGGCCATGCAGCCCAAAACCGCCGACGAACAATGGCTGCCCGCTGAAATCCTGACCTTGGCCAATGATCATAAATGGACCCAGGTCTATCAGCGCCTGCGCCGGCAAGTGGAAATCCAAACCGACGAAGCCCTGAAAGAACGACTGGTGCTGACCTATGCCGAGGCCTTGGTCCGAGCCGGAGAATATAAAGAGCCGCACGCCCTTCTGCAGAGAATCGTCCTGCAATACCCGGACACCCTGATGGCCTCCCTGGCCCAATTGCTCCAGATTTATCAACAAGCGTTGAAAGGCGATCATGTTTCCGCCTATTATGAACTCGCCGGGCTTTTTAAAAAGATAGAAGCCGACATCCCTTTCACCGCCCATTGCAACCTTCTGCTGGCCGAACTGGCGTTGATGGCCGGGCGAACCGCTGATGCCGAAAAAATCCTGGTCCGGGACGATGTTGTCAGCTACGAGCCCCTCAAAGCGATCCGCCTGCTGCGCCAGGCCGATCTCCTCTACATGAAAAAAGAGCAAGCCAAAGCACTGAAAGCCTACCTGGAACTTGCAGGCCAATCACCCATCATCGACACCGACCCCATGTCGCTAGCCCATTTCAGCGACACCCTGTATACCGACAAACGTTTCCAGGAAGCCGCCAAAAAATACCGCCTGCTCGGGGACCTGCTTAATAACGAACCCCGGCAGGATCTTGCGCTTTACCGTTTGGCCATGGCCGAACTCCATATCCCGGCGACCGAAAAGAAAGCCAGAATCGACTTCCAGCAGATTCAGAATGCCTTCGCCCGCACCGAGGGTGGAGCACGGGCCCTCCTGAAACAGACCGACCTGGATTATGTTGCCAAACGGATGGATGCGGCCGCCGCGGAAACGGCCTACGGCAAAATGGCCGCGAAAGCCGACACCGTGCACCTCCGGGAAGAAGCTGCCTTCAAGCAGGCCCTGGTCAACGCGCTGGCCGGTGATCGCCTGACAAGCGTGGGCCAATGCATGGAGATCCTGCGCGGCTTTCAGTCCGGCAAGCTGCGCCTGGAAACCAAAGCCCTGCTCATTGAACAATTGCCAACCGTTATCAGGCAGCTCGTCAAAGAGAAGGAATACGTCAAAGCCCTGGTATTAGCCAAGCAGAATAAAACTTTTTTCTCCCGCGGCTGGCTCAACACCAACCTGCTCCACGATCTCGCCAACGCCTACAGTAAACTTGGGCTGGCGGACGAGACGGCCCAAACCTATCAATACCTCTTTGAAATTTCCGCTGAAGCTGACAAGGAAAAAATTTACCTGCCGCTGCTCCAGGGACTTTTTGATGCTGATCGTTATGTGCAGGTGGAAGAGTACGCCGACCGTTACCTGCTTCGTTACCCCAAGGGCGTCGATGAACCCGCGGTCTTTTTGTTCAAGATTCGGGCGATGCATGCCAGCGGTCAATTCGACAAGGCCGCCAAACTTCTTTTGGCCGATTCCCGCCATCGGTCGCCCCAGATCGAATTGCTCAAAGGTCGTATATTGTTTGAGTTACAACAGTGGCAAGAGGTCATCAACACCTTGTCCAGCCCCGAATTGCAGCCGTTGCTCGCCGCCAACCAGGCGACCCTGCTCCTGGCGGAATCCTACTTTCAAATCGGTCAGGATGATCTGGCTGCCCAGACTTTTGCACGCGTCAAGGAGCACGACAGCGAATCGGAGCAGGCACACTATCGGCTGGCACAGCTTGCCTTGAAAAAAAACAATACCGCCCAAGCACTTAAGCTGTTCAAAGAATTAGCCGAAAAAGGAAAAGATCCCCTCTGGAAAAAACTCGCCGGCGAAGAAGCGGCGATCCTGCAACTGCAGCAGAAAAAATAACCCGAAAGCGGCTGGCCGATTCCACCAGTCGCCCTCGAAACTCATGCACTTCGGAGGCACGCCATGTCCGGCATCCAGCAATTCGATACCACCACCCAACTCCTCCAAAAAGTTCTTGACCTTCGCTCTAAAAACCAGCAGGTCATCGGCGCGAACATCGCCAATGCCGAAACCCCGGGCTATTCGGCCCAATCCTTCACCTTTGAGGATCAGCTGAAAAACGCCCTGTCGGAAAATGGACTTCGCCCGGTCTCGACCCAGCCCAACCATATGCCCCTGACGCCGACCAATCTCGATCAGGTAACCGGGACCATCAATACCAAGAAAGACGCCACTGGCATCGGCGACCAGAACAGCGTCAGCGTCGATCAGGAAATGATCAAACTCTCTGAAAACCAGATCCTCTACGAGACCGCGATCACCATGCTCAACAAAAAACTCTCCCTGATCAAATACGCCGCAAATGGTGGCGCATAATTTGCAAAGAGTTAATATACTAACCAACCAGGAGTCAATATGGATATCTTTAGCACCTTTGACATAGCCGCCTCGGGACTGAAGGCCCAAACCACCCGGCTCAACACCATCAGCAGCAACCTTGCCAATGCCGAGACCACATCGACCCCGGAAGGCGGCCCCTATAAAAAAAAATCGGTCGTCTTTCAGACCGAAAAACTGCCCTTCAAACAGCATCTTGATCAATCCATGCGTCCCCAGGGACAGCTGCAGGGGGTCAAAGTCGCCAAAATCATCGAAGATACGAGTCCGCCGCAGCGGGTGTACGATCCTTCGCACCCGGATGCGAAGGCGGATGGGTATGTGGAAATGCCCAATGTCAGTCCGATTAAAGAGATGGTGGACATGATGTCAGCCACCCGTTCCTACGAAGCCAACACCACCACCATTAAATCGGCCAAACGCATGGCCATGAAAGCGCTCGAAATCGGGAGATAATCCATGGAAGCCATAACAAGCATTGCCCCGGCGCTCACCACTCCGGCCCAAACCACAACCTCCCCGGTAACCCAGGCGGGGAACTCGTTTGGCGATATCCTTAAAAACATGGTAACTGAAACCAACCAGGCCCAGCAGGTTTCCGATCAAGCCATGCAGCAACTGCATACCGGCGGCGAAAAAAATCTGCACGGAGCCATGATATCCATGGAAAAAGCCGACATCTCCATGCGATACATGATTCAAGCACGGAACAAGGCCATCGATGCCTACCAGGAAATCATGCGGATGCAGGTCTGATAGGGCCTGGATTCCGCAACGGCACGATGAACAACGATCTCACGAACCTCACGCGCAACAGATAACAGCAGCAGGGATGCACTATGGCTGAACCAACAGAGGTTTCCCCACAGAAACCGAAAAACGGATTGCAGATATTCATCGCCACGGTTGGAGGTTGGCCCCTGCCGCGCAAGATGGCCCTGGCCGCGGTGGCCGTCATTTCCATCGGCCTGTTCGCCTTGATCATCATCCAGGCGAGAACCGCCGATTATCAGCTGCTTTACGGCAACCTTGTCGAATCCGACGCCTCGGCCATGATTGAGGCGCTTAAACGACAAAACATCCCCTATCAACTCGCCAACAACGGCCGCAACATTTTGGTACCGGTAAAAAACGTGTATGAAACCCGCTTGAGCCTTGCCGCCACCGGGTTACCGCAGGGCGGGGGCGTCGGCTTTGAAATCTTCGACAAACAATCGTTCGCCCTGACCGACTTTGTCCAAAAGGTGAACTATTCAAGAGCGCTCCAGGGAGAACTTTCCCGCACCATCGCATCCCTCGGCCCAGTGGAGTCGGCCCGGGTCCATCTGGCCCTGCCGGAGAAGCGATTGTTCAAAGACCAGCAGAAACAAGCCACCGCCTCGGTCATTCTCAAACTTGCGCCCGGCAAACGACTGAGCGAATCCCAGACCGAAGGCATTGTCCATCTGGTTTCCGGTTCCATCGAGGGATTAAGCCCGGAGCAGGTGACGATTATCGACCAGAACGGCAATGTGCTTTCCCGCATCGGCGGCAAGTCCGGCAATCTCTCCCCGGACATGCTGGAATATCAGACACAGGTCGAACACCGCCTGGAGGAACGCGCCCAGGCCCTGCTCGAAAAATCCCTTGGCGCCAAAAATGCCATGGTACGGGTCACCGCCACCCTGGACTTTGCCCACAAAGAAAAAACCGAGGAAACCTTTGATGCCGAAGACCCGGTTATTCGCAGCGAACAACAGAGCGAAGAAAAAACCGGGTCAGAGATAACCGGCGGTGTGCCCGGCGTCCAATCCAATCTTGAAGGCCCCACCAGTCAACCGTCCGGAGCCTCGCCGCCCTCGAGCAGATCGCAGCGCACCACCAACTACGAGATCAGCAAGGTCATTTCTAAAACCACCAGTCCGGTCGGCACGGTAAGCAAGCTTTCCGTCTCGGTGCTGGTTGCCGACAAACTCACTCCGGGCAAGGAGAAGGAGCCGGCTAAAAACGAAGCCAGGACCGAAGCGGAGCTCAAGGCCCTGGAAAACATGGTCGCCTCGGCGCTGGGCATCGACAAATCCAGAGGCGACAAAATCGAGGTGACCTCCATGCCGTTCCTCGAAACCGCGGAAGCCGCTGAAACCGAAGGGGCAGCCTCTAAAATGCTCTACCAGTACACGCCGCTCATTCGCTACAGCCTCCTGCTGCTCGGTGGCGTCCTCGTCTACTTCCTGATGATCCGGCCCCTTATCAACACCTTGAAAAAGGATGTCACCCAACACTACAAAACCGTCCAGCAAATGGAAGCCGAGCAGGCCAGGGGCGCCTACAGCGGCGCAGCCGGTGAAACCATAACAACAGACCCGCTCAAGAAGATCAAATCCGAGGTGCAGGAAGATCCGGTGTTCAGCGCCCATGTCCTGAAAAGCTGGATTCAGGATAAAGGTTAATCCGGTCCCTAACGTAATCCAATGTCCACTCTTTCCCGCTTCCTCTATGCAAGGTATCCATGGCTGCTGCAGAAAAACTGACAGGGCTTAAAAAGGCCGCAATATTACTTCTCTGCCTGGGCGAAGATGCCGCAGCCATGCTGCTGCGGGAACTGTCGGACGAGGATATCTTCAAAGTCACCCGCTGCATGTCGGGGATCGTCCATATCCCCGAGGAAACCCGCAAACAAGTGCTGGAGGATTTCGAACTCTCCACCGAGAGCCAGGCAGGCCTGGTGGTCAAAGGTCAGGAGTTCGCCAAGAAACTCATCGCCCGTTCCGGGAACAAAAACCGGGAATCCAGCTTGATGCGTCAACTCGTCACCGGCACCGAGGCCCGTCCCCTCGAAACCATCTCCAAAATGCAGCCCTCGATGGTGGCCGGACTCCTGGAACGCGAACATCCCCAGACCCTGGCCCTGGTCTTATCCACCCAGGCAGTCGAACATGCCAGCGCCATCATTGCCAAATTGCCGGAAGATAAACGGGCGGATGTCATCCATCGCATCGCCACCCTGGACCGAGTTTCTCCGGCGGTTATCGATCGGATTGAAGACGCCCTGAGCAAAGAAATCGGTATTGTAGTCGGCGCCCAGGAGCAACGCCAAGTCGGCGGACTCAAGAAAGTTGTGGAAATGCTCAGCAACATGACCGAGAATCTCGATTCGGAAATTCTCGACAGTTTAACCGAAATCGATCCGGACATGGTCGAAGACATCAGAAAGATGATGTTCACCTTCGAGGATCTTTGCGCCCTCGACGGCCGGGCTATCCAGATGGTGCTGCGAGAGGTGAATAATGACAGCCTGACCATGGCCCTGAAAACCGCCTCCGAGGAGATCAAGGAAAAAATCTTCTCCAACATGTCCTCCAGGGCCGCCGACATGATCAGAGACGACCTGGAAGCCATGGGGCCCGTCCGCCTTTCCGAAGTCGAGGCCATGCAGCAGACGATTGTGAAGATTGCCATGAAACTTGAGGAAGAAGGCAAACTGGTTCTTGGCAAGGGCGGTAGCGATGAATTCGTCTAAGATCTTCAAAAAAGATTCGCATTTCACCGCCATGCCCCTGGTCCAGCGTAACATTGCCGTGCCCGCCAACAGCACCAATGGTTCCGCGGCCAGCCCGAAAACCCACGCTCCGCCGGCATCGCTTGCGGCCAGCAACGATGCTCCCAACCATCGCCAGCCCCCGCAAGCCGAACCGGAGCCTTTGACCCCGGTCGACCTGCAGGCAATCCAGAAGGAGGCCTACGACCAAGGGGTGACCGATACGGTCGGGCAGTATCAGTTCGAAGTTCAACAAACCGTCAAGGCGTTCACCGAAGCCTGTCAAAAAATTGACGGCCAGCGGAAAAAATTGCTGGCTCAAAACCGGGGCGACATCGTCAATCTGATCATTGCGCTCAGTAAAAAGATCCTGGGCCAGGAATTGGCCACACCGCGCAATATCATAGCGACCACCCTGGAAAACGCCCTGGAACAATCCATTG
>CAIMMA010000505.1 GCA_903842475.1 uncultured bacterium | reverse complement strand
GGTATCTTCTCCTTATTTGAGATCGATCGAGAATCGTTTGTGCCCACGTATGAGGCCTTTCTGGAATTCGTTCACCCCGAGGATCGCGGTTCGGTTGATCGAACCTATTGGGAGTCCGTGCACGGTAAGAAGAGCTACGAATTCGAACACCGCCTGCTGATGGATGATGGCCGCATCAAGTGGGTCAACGAGATCGGCCGGACCGAGTATGACGATGGGGGCCATCCCATCCGTTCCATCGGGACGGTCCAGGATATCACCAGGCGCAAACAGATGGAGGCCGCACTGCACGAACAGGAAACCCAGTACCGCCGTTTCGTCGATACCGCCCGGGAAGGGATCTGGGCTATGGACAGTCAGCACCTGACCAGCTACGTCAATCAGCACATTGCCAAGATGCTGGGCTGCACTGCGGAGGAAATGATCGGCCGACCGATTGAGGATTTCATGTTCGCCGAAGATCTGGCTGGCCATTTTCAGCGCATGGCGGAACGCCGGCAGGGTAAGGGCGGAAACTATGAACATCGATTCCGCCATAAGGATGGCCGGACGATCTGGACCATCGTCTCCGCCACTGCCCTGCTCGACGACCTAGGCAGGTTCCAGGGTTCCTTTGCCATGTTCACCGACATCACCGAGCGTCGGCAGATGGAGGCACGTCTCAACGAACAGGCTGATTTTACCAGACGTATCCTGGATTCCACCGATGCCCATATCGCCATTCTGGATGCACAGGGTATCATTGTCGATGTCAATACTCCCTGGAGTCGTTTTGCCCAGGAAAACCAGGGAGTTGGAATGGACAAAATCGGACCGGGGGTGAGCTACTTTTGTGCCTGGTCCGCCGACTATGGCGATGTTGCCGGCGCCGCAGAATCCTTTGACGGTATACGTCAGGTGCAGCGCGGCGAACGGGCCTCGTTCGAGATCGAATACCCCTGCCATTCCCCCACTGAAAACCGTTGGTTCAGTCTGCGCGCGATGCCCCTGCTGGGCAATACCGGCCATGTGCTCATCTCCCACACCAATATCTCCACCCTCAAGTGTACCGAAGAACACCTTTCCGTTGCCCTGGCGGAAAAGGAGGTGCTGCTGCGGGAAGTGCACCATCGGGTCAAGAACAATCTGGCGGCAATCATCGGCCTGATGGACATGCAGCGCGGGATCATCGATGATCCCGAAGGGCGGGGTATTCTGACCGAATTGAGCGATCGAATTCGTTCCATGAGTCTGGTGCATGAAAAACTCTATCGCGCCGAAAGCCTGGCCAATATCGATTTTCACGATTACATCCAGGCCCTGGTTTCCCACCTGCGCACCTCTTTCGGTTCCCCGCGGATTCAGTGCGAGGTGATGCCAAGGGGGTGGAGATGCCCTTGGATCTGGCGGTACCCTGCGGCATGATCATCAACGAACTCATCACCAATGCGCTTAAATACGCCTTCCCGCACAGGTGCCCGGGTCCCGGCAAAGAGACCTGCCGCATCCGCGTAACCGCGGGTTGCGACCACGGCGCCTACACCCTGACCGTGGCGGACAATGGTGTCGGCATACCCCCAGGATTCGACTGGACCAAGGCGAAAACCCTGGGGCTGCTGCTCGTTCGCATGCTCGGCCAACATCAGCTTGGCGGCAGTTTTGAGCTGGACTCATCGGGGGGGACCCGATTTTCGCTCACTTTTACTGGGAGAAAAAGCAAGAAATGACCGAAGCAACCCTGCTGATTGGCGAAGACGACTCCATGCTTGCCGCTCCTGTCGAGGATGCGATCCTTGCGCTCGGCTGGTCAAGCCTTCGCCCCCGAGGCCACCGGGGAGGCTGCCCTTATCAAGGCTCCCCGGGTCGAAATCATTGCGGCCGGCGCATACCTCGCGCCCCTGTATGCATCCCCCTCAACTTGCAAGAGCGTAGCCCGCATGCCTGCTAACATAAGGAAAGAATCTGTGAAAATCCCTACCCATTTTGTCGGCATCGGCGCTTCCGCCGGAGGGTTGGAGGCGATCGAGGCCTTTTTCAAAAACATGCCGTCCAGGAACAACCTGGCCTTTGTGGTGGTGCAGCATCTGTCCCCTGATTACAAAAGTCTGATGGTCGAGCTGCTCACCAAGAAGACCGAAATGCCGGTGCATCGTGCCGAGGAAGGCATGGAGGTGCTGGCTGGCAATGTCTATCTCATTCCACCGAAAAAGAATCTGACCATCTTCCACGGCAAACTGCTGCTCAACGACAAGGAAATCAACCAGGGCATCAGTCTGCCCATCGATATTTTTCTGCGCTCGCTCGCCGAGGATCAGGCGGAGCGGACCATCGCCATCATTCTTTCCGGCACCGGCAGCGACGGCACCCGGGGGGTCCGCGCCATCAAGGAATTCGGCGGCCTGGTGATGGTGCAGACCGAGGAAAGCGCCAAATTCGACGGCATGCCGCGCTCCGCGATCTCCACCGGTGTGGCCGATTTCATTCTTCCCCCCGAGGAAATGCCGGCCCAGTTGCTGGCGTATGTCGCTCACCCGTACGTTTCCGGCGAAAAGCATGCGGACCCGCTGCTCAAGGATGCCGACGGGCTGACCCGTCTTTTTGCCGAATTGCGGGATAAAACCAAGGTGGATTTCACCTATTACAAACCCAGCACCATCACCCGCAGGATCGAGCGGCGCATGTCGGTTAATCAGATCGGGGATTTTGAGGAGTATGTCCGCTACCTGAAAAATTATCCGGGCGAAGTGATGTCCCTCTATCGGGATCTGCTGATCGGGGTCACCAATTTCTTCCGTGATCCCGAGGCAATGGCCGAACTGGAGGAACGATGGCTGCCTGAACTGTTTCTGCGGGTGAAAAACCGGGAGATACGCTTCTGGGTGGCGGGCTGTTCCACCGGCGAGGAGGCGTATACCATTGCGATCATCGCCAAAGAGGTCATGGAAAAATTGGGGATCAGTCGCGATGTGAAGATATTTGCCACCGATATTGACCGGGACGCGATTGTCAGTGCAGGCGCCGGCATTTATCCGGAGAGCATCATCGGCGATTTGTCCCCTAAAGTGGCCGCAAAATATTTTTACCACAAGGCGGATAAGTTGCAGGTGACCCGGCATCTGCGGGAAATGGTGGTCTTCGCCCAGCACAACCTGATCAAGGACCCGCCGTTCACCAATATCGACTTGGTGACCTGCCGGAATCTCCTTATTTACCTGCAGCCGGTGCTGCAGCGCAAAGCCTTTGAAATGTTCAATTTTTCTCTGAATGCACAGGGTGTGCTCTTCCTGGGGACCAGTGAAACCATCGGCGAGATGACCGATTGTTTCGAAATGCTCCACCAGAAACACAAGATCTACCAATCCAAAGGGAAATCGCAGCAGCTCCATCGGGACGTGGCGGTGACGGCAAGGGACGGGAGTTACCCGGCGCTGCCCTACACCTACGGGGGGCGGGATCGTCGGCAGGGTGATGCGGAAGGCAACAGAATCATCAAGAACTACCTGGAAGTGGCCTCGCGCCATTATCTGCCGCTTTCGGTTATTGTCAACGAACGGATGGAGGTCATCCATTTCATCGGCAACACCGAGGGCTATTTTTCCTTGCCGTCCGGACCAACGGATTTCACGATCACCAAACTGGCGCCCAAGGAGCTGGCCATCCCCCTGGCCACCGG
>CAIMMA010000504.1 GCA_903842475.1 uncultured bacterium | reverse complement strand
TCTCGCCCGCGCCCAGACCGGTACCGGCAAAACCGACGCCTTTGCTCTGCCCCTGGTTGAAATCCTCAGCCGCACCGTAGGTGTCCGCCCTTTTCCCCGCGCCCTGGTCCTGACCCCCACCCGGGAATTGGCCCTGCAGGTCGGCGAATGCATCAAATCCTATGCCCGGACCGCGGGCCTGCGCTGCACCGTGGTGTTTGGCGGCATCCGCATCGAGCCGCAGATCGAACGACTCCACCGCGGGGTCGACATCTTGGTGGCCACTCCGGGACGCCTGCTGGATCTGGCCGGCCAGGGCCATCTCGATCTCTCCCGGATCGAGTTCCTGGTGTTTGACGAAGCCGACCGGATGCTTGACCTGGGATTCCACGACGAAATTTCCAGGGTCCTGGCCCTGGTGCCCACCCAACGGCGCACCATGCTGTTTTCCGCCACCTACACCCAGCAGGTTCGCGATCTGGCCGACATCATGCTCGATAGTCCCGAGAATATCGAGGTGACCCCCAGCGTCACCGTGGCCGAAGCGGTAACGCAGAAAGTCCACCTGGTCAGCCAATCCAATAAACTCGCCTGCTTGGTGCACCTGATCGCCAAGGACCGCAGTCGCCGGATTCTGGTATTCGCCCGCACCAAGCACGGGGCCAACCGGATCACCGAAAAATTAACCGAACAAGGAATCAGCGCCGCCGCGCTCCATGGCAACAAGAGTCAGTCGCTCCGTACCCGGACGCTGGAAGCCTTCAAGAACGGTGAAATCCGCATCCTGGTGGCCACGGATGTGGCGGCCCGCGGGCTAGACATCAGCAATTTGCCCTTTGTGGTCAATTACGATATGCCGTCCATTCCCGAAGACTATGTCCATCGCATCGGCCGCACCGGCCGGGCCGGTGAAAGCGGTATCGCCATCAGCATGGTCACCCCGGAGGACAAAATCCATCTCCAGGCTATTGAGCAACTGCTCAAACAAAAGATTCCGGCGGAAAAAGTCTTTATCGACGAAAGCGACCTGCCTGATTATGTGCTGTTTCGCCCCAACAACGCAGCCAGCGAGAAAAAGGCCTCCAAGGAGATCAAGGAGCTGGTCAGCACTAGAAACGCCGCCAAGGAACGCAAGAAAACCGGAGCCCCAAAACCCGACAGCAAAACCAGGACGTCAGGGCCCGGCAAAAAAACCGGAGCGCCCCCCCGGACCGGGAGGAGTGTCCGGAACGACCGGAGCGACGGGAGCGACCGGAGCGCCGGCAGAAACGACAACGCCTCGGGCAGAAGATCGACCCGCACCCCTGCGCGCCCGACCCAGTCCGCCCGCCCCAATAAGTCCCGGGGCCGGAAATAACCGGAATCAGCCAGTTATCTCCCCATGGCGCACCCGACACCAGCGGAGCACACCCCGGCTGCCACCACCGAACGAATCGGCATCAAGGTGCTGGCAGCCATCAGTTTCTCCCATTTTCTCAATGATCTGATCCAATCCCTGATCCCGGCGATTTACCCCCTGCTCAAGGAGGGCTTTGCCCTCAGCTTCACCCAGATCGGCCTAATCACCCTGACCTTTCAGCTGTCCGCCTCCCTGCTGCAGCCGCTGGTCGGCAGTTACACCGATCGCCATCCCCAGCCCTACAGCCTGACCTTGGGCATGGGCTGCACCCTGATCGGGCTGATCGCCCTGTCCCTGGCCCCCGATTACGGTCTGCTGCTGCTGGCTGTCGGTCTGGTCGGCACCGGCTCGGCGGTTTTTCATCCGGAATCGTCCCGGGTGGCCCGCATGGCCTCGGCCGGACAGTACGGACTGGCCCAGTCGATCTTTCAGGTCGGCGGCAATGGCGGCACCGCCGTCGGACCGCTGCTGGCCGCCTTGATCATCCTTCCCCAGGGGCGGCAGAGCCTCGCCTGGTTTTCGCTGGTGGCCCTGCTGGCCATGTTCATCCTGTGGCGGGTCGGCGGCTGGTACCGGCAACGGCAGCTGCAGGAGCGCCGACAACCAAAGGCTGCTAGCCGACGAGCCGAGAAGAGCCGCCCTTCGGCGGTCTGGCCGGTGGTGCTGTTGCTGGTGCTGATGTTTTCCAAATTTTTCTACACCACCAGCCTGCACAGTTACCTCACCTTTTACATGATGCACAAATTCGAGGTTTCGGTGCGGTCGGCGCAGCTGTACCTGTTCGTCTTCCTTTTCGGCGTCGCCCTGGGCACCATCCTTGGCGGGCCCATCGGCGATCGCATCGGCCGCAAACAGGTGATCTGGTGGTCGATCTTCGGCGCGGCCCCCTTTGCCCTGGCCCTGCCCTACGCCAACCTGTTCTGGACCGGCCCGCTGACCTTTGTGATCGGCCTGCTCATGGCCTCCGCCTTTCCGGCCATGGTGGTGTATGCCCAGGAACTCTTTCCGGGCAAGATCGGGATGATTTCCGGTCTGTTCTTCGGGCTGGCTTTCGGCCTGGCCGGAATCGGCGCCGCGCTGCTGGGCTGGCTCGCCGATCTGCGCGGCATCACCTTTGTCTACCAGGTCTGCGCCTGGCTGCCCTTACTGGGGCTGGTCGCAATCCTGCTTCCGGATATGCGCAAAAATCCGGATAATGAAAAATATATGAGCAGGCAACCATGAACGGGAATGAAACAATCGTGCGCGCAGGCGCTCAGGGGATTTTGATCGGCGATAACGGCAAGGCAATGACGCCGCCCCACGACTGGGTCTTTCTTCCCGCCGGCGATGCCGGCCTGACCCGCAAGGTGACCGGTGCAGGTTCCTTCTGGCGGGTCCAGGCGCAAATGGGCCGACGGGTCATCTCCAAAGGGATCTGGGCGCCAGCGGCCACCATTGCCCGGGCACAGGAGGAAATCGCCGCCCTGCGCGCCACCGACAGCTATCAGAAAAAGCTGACGGGCGACCGCCGGCGACGGGCGCACAAGCAGACCGAATACGAACAGGAATTCAAACTGGCCGTTCAGAACTTCCTCGCCTTTGCCCCCTGCCACCAGGCGCTTGAGCAGGCCATGGCCGAGGCGGTCACCGTCCATGCCATCCCGGTGGGCAGCGGCACGGTGGCAAGAACCGTGATGATCCCCATCGAGGAACGAGCCGCCAAGGCCGTCATTGCCTGGATGCGCCATCAGACCACGGCCTACGACTCCATGTCGATTGCGCGGATCAAAGGGGAACGGCGGGAGGTGCGGCGGATGCTGGCCCGGCGTTCCGTCGACCTGCTCCGCGCCTACCGCGAAGGCCACGAACCCGCCCCTGACTGCCCCTTGCACAAGGTGCTGGGGCAATCATCCCCGATGACTAAGATGCGTACAGAATAAGGCCGGCCAAGCCCTGTTCATATTTCGCCATCGGGCAATTTGACGATACTTAACCAGAAGTTCTCGATGGCGTGTATGATCTTGGTGAATTGGACAAAATCCAACGGTTTGGTGATATAGCAGTTGGCGTGCAGGTTGTAGCTCTTGATAATATCTTCCTCGGCACTCGAACTGGTAAGAACCACCACCGGGATCCGTTTCAGTTCGTTGTCTGCTTTAATCTCAGCCAACACCTCTCGTCCGTCTTTTCGAGGTAAATTGAGATCAAGGAGGATAATGTCCGGTCGCGGAACAGCAGCGTAGGGCCCCTGTTTTCTCAGGAAGGCCATGGCCTTCTCGCCATCATTGACCACATGCAGGTTGTTTTTCATTTTGCTGATGGTCAAGGTTTCCCTGGCCAGATCGGCATCGCCGGGATTGTCTTCAACCAGCAGAATTTCGACCATATGGACGCCATCATTTGTCATCCTGCTTCTCCAGTCATTGTGGTTAACTCGTGCTTTTCAACCAAATCCTCACCGTCTCTTCTCGGAAAAGTGCAGTAAAATGTAGTGCCTTGCCCCACCTCCGACTCAAACCAAAGCGCCCCGCCATGCCGCTCGACAATACGTTTACAGACCGCCAGGCCGATGCCTGTCCCTTCATATTCCTCACGGCTATGAAGCCGCTGAAAGATGACAAAGATTTTATCGGCATATTGCTTATCAATGCCGATGCCGTTATCCCGTACGGAAAGCTGCCAATGCAAGTCGGTTGCCCCGCAGCCCACATGGATGGTCGGCGGGATGTTGACACAGAACTTAATGGCATTGGTTAACAAGTTCTGGAACAGTTGCACGATCTGCACCTGATCTCCCATGACCACCGGCAGTGGATCGGAGGTGATAACGGCCCCTGTTGCCCGAATGGTTGCCTGCAGGCTGTCCAGCACCTGGGCGAGGAGTTGATTGCAATCGACCGCAGCAAAAGGAGCGCCCCTGCTACTCACCCGAGAAAATTCGAGTAGATCCTTGATCAACCGCTGCATCCGCACCGCGCCATCGACGGCGTAATGGATAAATTTATGGGCTTTGGCATCGAGCTGATTTTCGTAGCGCTCGGCGAGCAGTTGGGTATAGCTCGTCACCATACGCAGCGGCTCCTGCAAATCGTGCGAAGCCACATAGGCAAATTGCTCCAGTTCCCTGTTGGATCGATGCAGTTCCTCAACCGTGGCTGCCAGCCTCGATTCCGCCTGTTTCCGCTGGGTGACATCCTGTCCCTGGGCGATGGTGGCCAGCGGGGTCGCTCCGTCGGCTGCAAAGATGGTGGCGGAACTCCAAAGAACGGTCCGAACTGATCCATTGGCATGGCAAATGTTGACTTCGACCGACTCCAAACGTTCGCCGCTCAGCGCACTTGTGATATGCTCCAGCGAAGTCTCGACCTGATCGCTCGGAAATAAGAATTTTAACGAATGCCCGATGACCTCCCCCTCTTTTTTTCCGGTCAATTTTTCAAAAGCATGATTGCAGCGCGTGATGAGCAATTGCGGATTCCACACGATAATGGGGGCATTGGCAAAGGTAATCAAGTTTTCAAGATAATCGCGGGTTTCTCGTAACGACTCTTCCGAACGCCTGCGCTGCTCGACTTCTCTTTCTAAATTCCCTACAGAGGTAAAAGTATCCCTCAATTTTGCCGCCATGGCATTGCTCGCCAGTGCTAAAGCAGTCAGCTCATCATT